>ONOZ01000214.1 GCA_900319595.1 uncultured Bacteroidales bacterium
GGCAGTTCTCTTCAAGTTTATTTGTATTTACTATTAGTTAATAACAGCAACTCTATTCAAATAATCTTTGTCAAATGGTTGAACAGTACATCCTTTGTAATCAATCTTAAGTTTGCTACTATCAACACCTGCATCTATCAAAGCGTTATAAACAGACTCTGCTCTTTGTTGAGAAAGTTCTAAATTTCTCTCTTCAGAACCAGTATTATTGTCCGCGTATCCGGTGATAGTGTAACTTCTCTTAGACGCCTTTATTATATCAGCCATATACCTAATATTGATCTCGTTCTTATCAGAAATTTCTGCACTTCCAATAGGGAAGAATATGCTCAAAGTAATATCATCGTTCATTTTGATATTCTGAGCTTCAGCCGCTTTTCTCAATGCCTCTTGCAACTCTCTTTCCTTATCAGAAAGTTGTTGCTTGTATTTTTCTATTTGCTGTTGATACTCAGTATTTTGATCATTAGCATCTTGAAGATCTTTCTCCAAATCAGAAATTTTGTTATCATACCACTCCTTATCTATAGGAGTATAAACGTTAAAGTCTTTTACTTTATTGAATTTCCAAGTAGCACCTGCTGTGATAGTTAATAAATTTCCAAATATGTGCTTGTTTGGCAATTGGTGTTCTCTATAGTCATTGTGTGCAAGTAATAGAGGTGAAGATATTTGGTCTCTTAGTTCAAGATTTAATGACCAAGAATCAGATAAACGCAATCTATTTATCACACCTATAGGGAAAATTATTGCCATTCTTTTCGTACCTACTAGATACTCTGGGTCGGTGTAAGTACGATCTACTTTAGATCTTGAATAACCAGCACCAGCAAAGAAAATTGCATTGTACATTCTGTCTGGTTTATACTGGCAAATCCAGTTTGTTAGGTTAATCATAAGGTCAGCGTGAAGAGACCAATACTTATACTCTGCTTCTACACCAGGCAATCCTTTCCAATCTGCACACCAGTTTGTCAAATGACCAACTAAAGCACCATTAGTGTATGCACCTCTAACACCAACAATAGGAGTAATCCATTTACCCACTGTGATGTCTATCGGCAAAAACGTGATGTCTTTTCCAAATCCTTGAGGATTAATGTCGTGTCCATCATAATTGGAAAGTTTCATTAGATAAAACGTCTGAATACCAACTCCCAGTGAAAGTTCCCAGTTATCAACGAAACGGTTTGTTTCGAAGTTTCTCCATCTTTGCTTGCCTTCGATCTCTTGAGCAAACATGCTACCTGCGGTCAAGATAAGAGCAAGCGTAATAATTACTTTTTTCATACTTGTTTAAATTTAAATTATTAACTAATTTGTACTGTTTTTTATCACAAATTTGGTTGCAAAAATACACATTTTTACCAAACTGACAAATAAAAAATAGTTTTTTTTTTATATTTTTATATTTTTCCCGATATTTATCCGATATTGAAATGTATGTACATTATATTATTTTTATAGTATTGATGCACTTTAATCTATTATTTCGTAAAACATATTATATCATAACGTCGTTTTATCTATTTTTTTTAATTTTTCACTTTCGATTCAAGATATAGTGTTGTTTTTTCTTAATTTTTGGATTATTTACTAACACCCCCAATGAAAAAAAATCTATACTAATGAAATGTACTTCTATATTCTTTAGTTTTTCCCAAACTTTGAAATTAGTTTTGGTCGAGTGAATATCCTTAATAATAACGATAGTATATGGTTTTTGAATTATGTGTATGATATTGCTTATATCTGCCGTAATATCCATTTTATAAACAGCAAAATCCTTTGAAAAATTGAAAATATTTCTAATTATTTGCTCCGTTTTTGAACTTTTTTTTAAATTTGTACGTTTATTTATATGGTTGTAAAACGAAAAAACAAATGGTGAATGCACCATAAATTGATTTTGTGCCTTTAGTAAATAAAGAAGATATTGTTTTAGTTTAAAAATATGATGCATATCTATGACGTTATATAATAGAATGCAAAGATAAACAAAAAATTGGAAACAAAATGAGGTTATATACCGACAAAGTTGTAAAAATATATAAAAAACGTACGGTTGTAAATGAGGCTTCTATAGAAGTGCAACAAGGAGAAATAGTAGGTCTTTTGGGTCCTAACGGAGCGGGCAAAACAACTACGTTTTATATGATAGTAGGATTGATAAAACCTTTTTCTGGTAAGGTATTTTTGGACGAGGACGAAATAACAGATATGCCAATGTATAAAAGAGCCCAGTATGGTATAGGGTATTTACCTCAAGAAGCCTCCGTTTTTAGAAATTTGAGCGTAGAGGACAATATTATGTCTATCTTGGAATTTCAAAAACTGAGTAAAGAGGAAAGATTGTCCAAAATGGAAAGTTTATTAGAAGAATTTTCTTTAACAAAAATACGCAAGAGCAAAGGTAATCAACTATCTGGAGGCGAAAGACGAAGAACCGAAATAGCAAGAGCATTGGCTTCCGACCCAAAGTTTATACTTTTGGACGAACCTTTTGCTGGTGTTGATCCGATTGCAGTGCAGGACATACAATATATAGTAAAGAAATTAAAAGACAAAAATATTGGAGTGCTGATAACCGACCATAACGTACATGAAACGTTAGCTATCACCGATAGAGCGTATTTGCTTATAGATGGGCAAGTTTTTAAAAGTGGAACTCCCGAAGAACTTGCGGCGGACGAGCAAGTAAGGAAAAAATATTTGGGAGATAATTTTTTATTGAGATAATTGCAAATGCTATATATATACGTAGACAAATTGACTAATCGTTTGGGATATACAATAAATTTGATTTTCAAAGATTTATTGCAAATCGACTATATGGTTACAACTTCTAAGGAGCAGTTTTGTGCATTTGAGGGAGCGAAACTATCTTATAGTGAAAACATCATAGATAATGAGATTCACATATATCCTGCTTGTAATATGATGTTTGAAACAAGTATTTTTTCTTTGGAAATAGACTATGTTTTTGAGGACGATATTCCAAAGATTTTTAGAACCTATGGCGATGGTAACGTATTGGGTTTTGATATTTTTTGTGCTACATTTTATATGGTATCGCGCTATGAAGAATATTTGCCATTTATAAGGGATAAACACCTAAGATTCAGTGCCAAGGATTCCATCGCTTATAATAAAGGCTTTTTGGATAAGCCCGTTGTAAATATTTGGGCAGAGTTTTTGAAGAAGAAAATTGCTATATCCTATCCAAATGTAAGTTTTCATACAAGACAATTTCATTTTATCAATACTATTGACATTGACCAAGCGTATTGCTACAAACATAAAGGATTGTACAGAACTCTTGGAGGTTTTGCAAAAAGTATTATGGCGGGTGATTTCAAAGATTGTATAAAAAGATTAAAAGTTTTGTTGAATTTAGAAAGAGATTCTTACGATTGTTTCGATTACATATTGAATATACAAACTAAATACAAATTGAAAAGCATCTTTTTCTGCCTTTTGGGAATGCGAACGGAATACGACAAAAATATTTCTCCATACAATACAACTTTTAGGTTGTTGATAAAGAATTTAAGTGATGTGGCAGAAATTGGAATACACCCTTCGTACTATTCAATAGAATATCCGCAAGAGATTGCTTCACAAATAAAACTATTATCTTCATTGATACACAGAAACATATATCATTCGCGTTTTCACTATCTGAGATTTTCTTTGCCACAATCTTATGACAATCTGATTAGTAACGAAATAGAGGACGAGTATTCTATGGGATACCCAGATTGTATAGGTTTTCGTGCTGGTATATGTACGCCATACAGTTTTTATGATTTAGATAAAGATTGTGAAACAAAATTGCGTATTCATCCGTTTATGTTTATGGACGTTGCATTAAAGAATGGTATGAATCTTGCTGTACATGAGGCAACGGAAAAGATAAATATGATAATTGATGAGGTCACAAAAGTAAATGGAGAGTTGATAAGTATCTGGCACAATGAATCTTTGTCAAATCAAGGTCAATGGAAAGGTTGGAGGGAAGTGTATGAAAAGCAATTAAAGTATATTAACGAAAATAAGTAAAATAAGAAAATAAAATGAAAGTAGTAACAGGAGCCGCAGGTTTTATTGGTAGTTGTATGGTTGGCAAACTAAATGCAGAAGGGATAGAGAATATTGCTATAGTTGATGATTTTTCCAAAACAGATAGACAAAACAATTGGATACATAAGAAATATGCACTAAAAATTGATAGAGAGGATTTTATTGGGTGGTTTAAAGATAACGCTAAGCAAGTAGATGGTGTTTTTCACATGGGAGCAAGGAGTCATACGACAGAATTTGATTGGAATATTTTTTTGAAATTTAATATTAACTATTCAAAAGCCATTTGGAAAATATGTGCTCAGTACGATATTCCTTTGATTTATGCTTCTTCCGCTGCCACTTATGGCAATGGAGAGTTGGGCTATGATGATAGTTTAGCAAGTATTCCAAATTTGCAGCCCCTTAACCCATACGGACGCTCAAAACAAGAATTTGATTTGTGGCAACTTTCTCAAGAAAACAAACCTAAATTTTGGGCGGGCTTAAAATTTTTCAATGTTTATGGTCCTAACGAATATCATAAGCAAAGAATGGCATCTGTTATTTTACATGCTTTTGAACAAATCAAAGAAAAAGGCAAAGTTGGACTATTTAAATCTTATAAGGACGGATACGAAGATGGCAAACAATTAAGAGATTTTGTTTATGTTAAAGATTTGTTGGAGGTGATGTACTTTCTTATGACGAAACAGCCACAAAGTGATATTTATAATGTTGGTACAGGGCAGGCAAGAAGTTTTTATGATTTGGCGACCAATACTTTTGGGGCTATGAATAAACAACCAAATATTGAGTTTATACCTATGCCCGAGGATATTAGAGATAAGTATCAATACTTCACACAAGCAAAGATTGACAAGTTAAGAAAAGTCGGCTATAACAAAACTTTCTATTCTTTGGAGGCAGGTGTAAAGGATTATGTACAAAACTATTTGATAAACAACCTATATTATTAGTATGAATTACAAAACAAAACTAAAAGATATAAAAGCCTTTGTTTTCGATTACGATGGTGTGATGTCGGACGGGGGGATATACCTTGCAAATGAAGAGATAATTATGCGTAGTGGCAATGTAAAAGATGGATATGCAATTCAACACGCAATAAAACAAGGATTTAAAATAGCAATACTATCAGGTGGTAGTGGCAAAAGTATAGAATCTCGCATGAAAATGCTAGGGGTAAAAGATATTTTTCTTGCTGTAAGTAACAAAATTGAAGAGTTTAACGTATATATAAAGCAAAACAATTTGAAAAAAGAAAATGTTTTGTTTATGGGCGATGATATTCCTGATTACGATATAATGCTAAATGTTGGAGTAGCAACTTGTCCTAAGGATGCAGCATGGGAAATTAAACAAGTTGCAGACTATGTGTCCGATAAGCGAGGCGGTTATGGTTGTGTGAGAGATGTGATAGAGCAGGTTCTCAAAGCCCATAACCTATGGTTTAACGAAAATTCTAAACAATGGTAGGAAAAAACACTAATAGGCAAAAAAAATTAGTAATTATAAGTTTGATTTTCTTCTTATTAAGTCATAACTTGGTATTGTCACAAAACGATAATAGAGTATCTAAATGTAGGGGAACGTATTATCACGATAGGTTTGAAAATAGACATACCGCAAGTGGAGACATATTTTCGCAAAAGTTATATACCGCTGCACACAAAACAATACCTTTTCACACTGTAGTTAAGGCAACTAACGTTCGGACAAAGAAGAGCATTTTAGTTAAAATCAACGACCGATGTGCAAGACATGGAATTTTGGATTTTACTAAAACCGCAGCTAAGGCAGTAAATCTTAATGGTTCAGAAGCGGTTACAGTAGAGATATTAGGTAAAGACTATAAGGATATTTTGGAACATCAAACTCTACTAATCAAAAGCGGAGTTGTAACAGATTCACTACGAACTATAATTTTGGATTCTTTGATTGAAGAGAGAAAAACAGATAGCAATTGTTTATATAACGTAAAATTAGCAGTGGTTGTTGGAGAAATGGAGGCATATAATATAATTGAACAATTGGACAGTAAATATAAATTGATTGCAACAACAGAAAGATTCTTTAATGAGAATTTGTTCTGTATCAATATAGGTCCTTTTGTAACATTATTGGAAGCCAATGCAGCACTCAACGATTTGAAAAAAAAATATAGGAATGCACACGTACTAAAAAGAAAAAATAATTTAGAATAATTACTAATTAGTTGATTTTTAATAGATAACAAAGATTACAAGACAGTATTTTTTATTTTTTTTACAAAAAATTGTGAATAAATATCAATTTATGAAAAAAAAACATTACTTTTGCACAATGTATTTTCGAACGAAAATGACTGATAAACAGAAATGATTTTATGAAGAATATAAAAAGTAAATTTTATATAATAATAACTGCATTTGTTGTGATTTCTGCACTACATTCCTTTGCTTATGCTCAGCAGGAACCTCACTTTACACAATATATGTTCAATAGACTTTCTTACAACCCCGGATATGCAGGAAGTAACGGTGCAATATGTGTTACTGGATTCTTTAGAGAGCAATGGATGGGACTAAAATTAACGGACAATGGGCAGACTTCTGACGCTTCAAAGGGAGAAACAATGAATCTTTCTTTTGATATGCCTGTTAAATTCTTACATGGAGGTATCGGAGCAACAATTATTTCGGACAAAATAGGTTTTTATGAAAATACTTATGTAAAATTAGATTATGCTTATAGATTTCAACTTCCTACAGGTAATCTTGCAATAGGTATTGAGGCTCAAATGTTCAACGCTTCTTTAAATACAGATAAATTAGTCGGTGCTGACCAATTTGGAAAGGACGACCAGGTTGGTACAACCAAAGACCCCGTACTTTCAAGTTTGGAAAAAGATGATATGTTGTTTGATGTAGGATTGGGAGTGTATTATCAAGTACCTGGAAAAGTGTATTTGGGAGCAGCGACTAGTAAGTTATTGCAAACAAAGAGCGAAAAATTAAAATGGAATGATAGAAGATTTTATTACATACTTGCAGGCTACGAATGGACTATGCCAGAGTATCCGTCTTGGAGGTTGTTGCCATCGGCGTTATTGAAAACAGATTTTGCTTCTTCCTCTGCATATCAAGTGGATGTGTCTATGCTTGCAGAATATGAACATAAAATTTGGGGAGGTTTGTCATACAGATTAGATGATGCAATAATGATTTTGGGAGGCTTTTCTGTAAAGGACTTTAAAGTAGGATTGTCTTATGATATTCCAACTTCAAGGATTTCAACGCAGGGTTCTGGTTCGTTTGAAATCTTTTTGCGTTGGTGCTTCAAGTTAGCGACTTCACCTAATGCACCTACAATTTATAGAAATACGATTAAAATGTAATTATTACGCTGATAAATATATTATGTAGTGATGATAATTTTTTAAAATAAGTGATTAGTAGAAAAGATAGTTGTAATGTAAAAATATGGTATAATGTAAGTATTGCGAAAAATGATTAAAAGATAAAAAGTAGATAAAAAGTGAAACAATTTTTATTTTTCAATCGTACAAGCAACAAGATGATGTTAAATAGAATAAAATTAGGAGACATAGATATGAAGAAATTGTTTTTATTAGTAGCAACTGCTGCTTTCATGATAAGTTGCTCAAGTTCCGACAACGGAGAATTGGTAGGTGTTCAAGATAGACCAAAAACTATGGACATGCAGCCATATGGTATGGTGGATGTTCCTCAGGGTAGTTTCACTATGGGAAGTGCCGATGAGGACGTAAATCATAATTTTGCGTTTGCACCAAAGACAGTTCAGATACAATCGTTTTGGATGGACGAAACGGAGATAACTAATAACGAATATCGTCAGTTTGTTTATTGGGTAAGAGACTCTCTTGCCTATAGACTTTTGGGTGAGGTTGCTCCTGAAAAATATCTTATTGAGGCAGACCAATGGGGACAGGATTTAGAAACTCCTCTTATCAATTGGAATGCTAAAATCAATTGGGATAACAATAAGAATGAGGACGAAAGAGAGGCTTTGTCTAATTTGTATATCAAAACTGACGAGCGTTTCTATAATAAAACGCAGTTAGATGCAGCTAAGTTGATTTACGAATACACCTGGATTGATTATCATGCTGCAGCAGAGAAAGATTTTGAGGCGGAACAAGCAGCCAAAGAATATAGAGGTTCAGGTTTTAATAATCGTCCTGCACAATTACGCGGTGCAAGAAAGAATTTGATTCAAAAAGAGAAGATAAACATCTATCCTGACACTCTTTGCTGGATTCACGACTTTGCATATTCATACAATGACGAGGCAACACGTTCTTATTTCGACAATGCTCGTTACGATAACTATCCTGTTGTAGGTGTTAGTTATATGCAGGCTCAGGCTTTTGCTTGGTGGAGAACACAGCAGATGAATAACTATTTAGAAAAGAATGATTATGCACGTATGGGAGATTTTCGTTTGCCGACAGAGGCTGAATGGGAATACGCTGCAAGAGGTGGTGTAGATGGTTCTCCTTATCCTTGGGGTGGTCCATATGTAAATAACGGTAGAGGCTGTTTCTTAGCAAACTACAAACCATTACGTGGTGCGTATGACGGAGATGGCGGTGCTACTACTATTATTGTTGCACATTATGCTCCTAATAATTTTGGTCTTTACGATATGGCAGGTAACGTTGCTGAATGGTGTGCAGATGCTTATAATGAATCTGCGTACGATTTTGCACACGATTTGAATCAATACAATGTGTATCGTGCTGCTGATGATGAGGACATCATTATGAAAAGAAAAGTTGTTCGCGGAGGCTCTTGGAAAGATAGTAAATTCTTTATTCAAACTTCTACTCGTTCGTACGAATATCAGGATTCTGGTAAGAGTTATATAGGATTCCGTTGTGTTCAATCTTATTTGGGACGTGTAAGAGGCGATAATCCAAAGACATCTTCTAATGTTTATAGAAACTAATAAAATATAGAATAATAGAAAGGTAACATCGGCTGTCTATAAAAAAGATTGTCGACTTTACTGCAAAAGAGATAAAAGAATTAAAATTAACAATAACTAAAATAAAATAAACTAATTTATTATGGGAATAGACAGTTTTGTAAGAAGTAAAACGTATAAGCAAATTACTGCTAAATTGTACGGTTGGGGTGCATCAATAGTTATCGTTGGAGCATTGTTTAAGATAAACCACTGGCCAGGAGCGACACTCATGTTGATTGTTGGTATGGGTATAGAGGCGTTAATTTTCTTTGCTTCTGCGTTTGAGCCTTTGCACGTTGAATGGGATTGGTCTTTGGCGTATCCTGAGTTGGCTGGTATGGAAGATATGACAGAGGAAGAGAAAGGAGCAAAAAAACTTTCTGCAATGGACGGTGCTGATGGGATAAGTGCTGCAAGTGCAACTCAAAAGTTAGACAAAATGCTTGAAGACGCCAAAATAGGTCCTGAATTGATAGCAAGTTTAGGTAAAGGACTTCAAAACTTATCTGAAACAACAAGTGGTTTAGGTTCAGTTGCCAAAGCAGCAGAAACTTCCGAAACATTTATCAAAAATGTTGGTGAGGCTTCTACTCAAGTTACAGGACTTACGGCAGCATACAAGAAAACTGCAGATTATCTTAATAAAGATTTGTTGGCATCAGGTGAATATTTAGCATCTGTACAAGAGGCTACAAGTGCAGTTTCTACTTTGGCTAATATTTACAAAGAAACAGCAAACACATTGTCAGTTGGCGATGCTTCTTACATAGATGAATTGAAAACGATGGCATCAAGTCTTTCTTCTATCAATGCTTTGTATGAGATGCAGATACAGAATTCTTCTGCACAATTGGAGGCAACTAAGAATGTTCAAGAGAGAATAGACAATCTTGTTACTAACTTTGCAGATACAGCAGAAAACGTTCTGAAATATAAGGAACAAGTTAATGCTCTTTCTAAGAAAGTGGGTTCTTTGAATGACATATACGGGAATATGTTGGCTGCAATGCAAGTCAAAGGTTAATTGATAATCCATAAATCAATGTAGATTAAATGTATTGTTTAGTTAAATAAATAAGAGATTATGGGTGCTACAAACTGCCCGGAGACCCCGAGGCAAAAGATGATAGGAATGATGTATTTGGTGTACACGGCAATGTTGGCACTAAATGTATCAGCAGAGATTCTAAACGGGTTTGTTACCGTTGGAGATTCTATGGACGTAACTAATAAATTGCTTATATCAAAGACTGTAGGTGCATATCAAATGTTTGAGAATGCTTACAACAATGACCCAGCCAAGGTAGAGGAAAACTGGAATAAGGCCCAGGAAGTAAAGAAGGCAACTGATGAACTTGTGGCTTACATAGACGATTTGAAATATGATTTGATTGCTTCCGTTGAAGGTTACAAAGGGGGCAAAGCAGAAGCAAAGAAAAATATTGAACAAGGTTCTGAAGGTAAAATAGGATACGGTACAATCAAGAAAAAAGATAATGTATCTGAAACTGTCAATTTTATGTTGGGTAGCGAACAGAATGAGAATTCTGGTCGTGCAGCAGAATTAAAAAAACGAATAGATGCTTACCAAACAAAAATGATGAACCTTTGTGCTGACCGCTACAAAGACCAGCTGAAAGCCATGCAAATAGATACTAAATCTCAAAGAAAGAATGCTGAGGGTAGGGATTTAGGTTGGTCAATGTATAATTTCTATCAAGGAATTTTAGTTGCAGACATAGTTGTATTGAATAAACTTAAATCAGAAATAAAGAATCAAGAATTTGACTTAGTAAATAACTTGTATTCAGATATTTCTGCGGACGACTTTAAATTTGATAAAGTTGTGGCAAAAGTTATTCCTAAAGAAACCTATATTATGCAAGGCGGAAGTTACGAGGCAGATGTCATAGTTGCAGCATATGATTCGCGTTCGCAGTTACGTGGAGAGTTAGCAGGTGCATCTCTTACAGCAACAGATTCGGGTACTTTGCGTTTGAAAATGGGTGCGGGTGCATTAGGACCAAAACGCTATTCTGGTAGAGTCTTTGTAAAAAAAGAGAGTGGAGAAGTACCTTACGATTTTTCGGGTGAATACTTCGTGGCTGCTCCTTCTGCAACAATAGCAGCAACTAAGATGAACGTGATGTATATAGGAGTTGATAATCCTATTGCTGTTGGTGCTCCGGGTGTAAGAAGTGAAGATTTGATTGTTTCTATTTCTGGCGATCCTGGTGCAACAATTCGTAAAGTCGGAACTGGTGAATATATTGCAAATGTTAAAACTCAAGGAAAAAAAGTGTCTGTTAATGTAAGTGCAAAGATTGCCGGACAGATTAAAAATTTGGGTTCGCAGGAATATCGTGTAAAGGTTATTCCTCAATTCACAGCAAAAGTCGGCACATACGATGGAGGAAGAATTGCAGCAGCATCATTGGCAGCACAAGGAGGTTTGCGTGTAGATGTTAGCGGATTCGATTTTCCTGTAAAGTATTCTATTGCTTCTTTTGAGATGGGATTTTCATCCAATTCGGGCGATGCAGGAACAACATTACGTGCTAATAACGGTAGCTTCACTCCAGAAATGGTTGCAAGAATAAACAAATTGCGTAAAGGTCAAAGAGTATTCATTCAGGACATTAGAGTAAAGGGACCAGATGGAATAAAGCCTGCTGCAAATAAATACATATTATTTACAATACAGTAAAAGAAAACTATAAAAATATAATAGCGATGAAAAAGATAAGTCTGTTAGTGTTGAGTGCGTTTATATTTTTCCTTAATGGGAATTTGTTTGCACAAGTTATAGATGAAGACGAAGAAACTTCAAATTGGGATTCTTTCTACGAGAGATCTAACAACAATAGAGCGAAAAAGCCTTTTGCATATCCATACGTGCGTGCTGCCGATGTTGTTTGGCAACAAAGGGTTTGGCGTACTGTTGATTTTAGAGAGAAAATGAATCAACCGTTCTATTTCCCACGTCCTTCTGATGACAATCCGGGAGAGGGTGCAGGTTTGCAAGGTAGAGCTAACTTGTTTACAGTTTTGGATAGGGCATTGAAAGATGGTACTATCAAATGCTATGCAGACGATGAATTCAAAGTTGAAATTAGTTATGACTCCGTTATGAGTTGGTTTAGGAAATCTCACTTAGAAAGGAAGTTCATAGACAATATTGACGACCCTGATGGTGAGCAGATAGAGACGGATGTTGAGGTGTTTGAAGAATTTAAAGAAGATGAAGTTCAATCGATGCGTATCAAAGAGGATTGGTATGTGGATAAACAACGTTCAGTAAGAGATGTTCGTATAATCGGTTTTTGTCTTGTTGGAAAAGTACAGGAAGGTCAGGGAGATGCTGCCGAAATGAAGAATAGACCAATGGGTTGGATTCGCTATAATGATCCTGCGGTAAGAAATCTTTTGGCTAATTCTGAAATGTACAATCCAAGAAACGATGTTCAACAAATTTCTTATGATGATGTATTTGTTAAACGTTTGTTTTCTTCATACGTTACGCGTACTTCCAATACGTATAATAGACAGATTAGCGGTTATTTGTCAGGATTAGATGCATTATTGGAGTCAGACTTGATTGAGGAAGAAATTTTCAATCGCGAGCAAGATATGTGGGAATACTAATCTATATTTCCATTGAATAATTGATAGTTTGAAATCTTTTTTAAGATAAATGGGAGAGTATTTATAATATA
>ONOZ01000128.1 GCA_900319595.1 uncultured Bacteroidales bacterium
AAAATTCTGTACAAAAAATATTCCTGCCAAAAGCATCAGTAATGGAAATGCACATTTGCCTAATATTTTTTCTATTTTTTGTGCAATCATCTCTTTTTTATACCGCAATAACATTCCTAAAGCAATAGGCAAGAACATAAGCAATAAATTCTGAATAAGCAAATTATTTATTGGCAAATGAATATCTGTTATCAAACCTGTATCAATACTATGCACTGCAATACTCATAATAACAGGTAAAGTAAAAAGAGTTATGATGCTGGAAATAGCGGTTAAAGACACACTAAGTGCCACATCTCCTTTTGCTAAATACGAAAATACGTTGCTACTACTTCCTCCCGGACAGCAAGCAATAAGTACTAGTCCTATAAAAAATAAAGAAGATAGTTTGAATACAGTTGCCAGTGCAAAAGCAATCAATGGTAGCAAGATTATTTGCCCCAACAATGCTACAAGTACAGGTTTTGGCTTTTTGAATAGTAAAAGAAAGTCTTGTATTCGCAAAGTGAGTCCCAGTTGGAACATCAATAATGTCAATATTGGCAAAACGATAAAAATACTTTTCATTTCTTTATATTTTTATATAAAAACTACTTTTCAGTTTGCAAAGATACGAATTTTTTTTTAAATACATCTTTTTAAGACTAAAAAAATAATTTTATATATCACGCATTATCAAGTATTTAGAATTTAACCTTATAAATTTTAAGAAAAAAAATAAAAAAAAATTTGGTGGGGTTGCAAAGTTGAAGTATCTTTGCACTCGCAATAAGGTAGAAGGGAGTATAGCTCAGTTGGTTTAGAGCATCTGCCTTACAAGCAGAGGGTCATAGGTTCGACTCCTATTACTCCCACAAAACGAAAAGACTTGTAAGTATTGTATTTACAAGTCTTTATTCATTGAAACGAACTTATTGTTATTCATAAAAATTCTATTATTTCCATATCATTCTGTTTTGCTTCGAGATTTTTCTACCCTCTTTACTACAAAAATAGAAATTTCGTATAACAACCATATCGGCAAGAATACTATGCTAAGTGTAAATATATCGCTTGTAGGAGTAATTATTGCTGCTAAAATCAATATAACAACAATGGCATGTTTGCGATATTTAACCATCAATTTGCTATGCAAAAAACCAAATCTTCCAAGTAAATAGGAAAGAATAGGTATTTCAAAAATAATACCAAACACCAAAGTCATCATAAGCAATGTTTCCATATATGAATCCAATGTAAGAAGATTGCTCACCTTATCGCTAACCTCATAAGTGCCAAGAAATCTTAATGTCAAGGGAAATATCAAAAAATAGTTAATCACACATCCTATAACAAACATCATATATGCCGACAAAATAATATGTAAAGAATATTTTTTTTCATTACTATACAATGCGGGCGAAACAAATTTGAATAATTCATATATTATATACGGTGAGGCAAATACTATTCCCGATACAATGGACACCTTCAAATGCATCATAAATTGCCCTGTTAGACTAGTATTTATAAGAGAGATATCAAAATCACTCCCTCCTAATAGACTGTAACTTATAAATGTAGAACTTTTTGGAGCAAAAATTATAGCAAATAACCAATCTTTAAGAAAGAAAGCCAAAAGAGAAAACACTAGCGTAATGATTATAATTCTAAAAAGTACTTTACGCAAATCGTCTAAATGCTCCCAAAAACTTTCTTCCATTGACAAAATTGATGTTTTATTTCTTTTCTTCTTTTTTATCTTCTTCTATTGTACCATTTACTCCATCTTTGAAACTTTTCACGCCCTTACCTAATCCTTTCATAAGTTCAGGAATTTTTCTTCCTCCGAAAAGCAAAAGAACTACCAATGCTACAACCAAAATTTCTGGCATTCCTATTCTCATACAAAATACAATTTTTTATTGGTTACTACTCAAGAATGCAAAATTACATAAATTTGTTTATTTTCCTACGATAAAGGGAATTATTTTTAATAACAATTTATAATTTTTTATTATTTCCTCCTTGTTTTCTGTATCGTTTAGGGGATATTCCCATTTGCTGTTTGAAAAACTTACCAAAAAATGATAAACTTGGGAAATTCATATCGTTACTTATCTCTTGTATTGTCTTATCTGTGTATTTTAATCGTTTAATAATCTCTTGCACTGTATAATGATGTATAATATTCAAAGCGTTCTTACCACTAGAATTTTTTATTATGGAAGACAAATATTTGCTTGATACATTTAATCTCTCGGCGGCTTCACTTACCGAGCGTATCATACCTTTTTCTTTTACCAATAAAGAAACAAATCTTTTGAAAATTATATCTTGTTGCTTTACGTTACTACCTTGAAACTCTTGTTGCCTATCTAAATATCTGTCCGTAATAATTAAAAATTCGTATATCAAACAATGTAACAACGAGTGCATAATTTCTTTGTAATATACATTATCAGGAGAACTTAATTTCTCTGCAGCAATACGATAATACAAAGATAATGTTTGTATATCTTTATTTCTTAGATGGACTATAGGATTTTGATGGACATGGTACAGGTTCTGCCAAACATTTTTGCTAATATAAACTGACGAATCCACCGCTTTCGTAGAAAAACCTATAACCTTGCCGTCAAAATCATCGCTTAGCCAATAGTCATCTATAAAAACATTTGGTGTACACATCAAAACATCATTTTTTAGCAACCTCCAATTTTTCGTATTTATCTGTACAGAGGCCTCTCCTTTCAAACAAAATATCATAAGTATCATATCAACAGATATTTCTTTGAAATTCGCTTCTTTAAGACTCGGAAAATTCTTTACAATTACCAAGTCCCCGTCATTATACCCCACCCATTCTCTATTACTTATGTTGTCAAAGTTAAATTCTCTCATTGTTCTTGTTCATTTTCAGTTACTTCTATAACTATCTGCATATCAATCAAATTCTTTCTTGTGATCATTTTTTTAATCTCTTATATAATTGATTTTTTATCGCATACTATTTCTTTGATAAGCAATAATTTTTTTTCCTCTTCTGAAAGTCCTCTTGTTATATCAATATTAGACTGAATTACAACACTTTTCAAATTATCACAACCCATAAACAATCTTTTCCCCACTGTTTTCAAAGATTTTGGCAATACAACCTGCTCCAACTTAATGCAATCCTCAAAAATGTAATTGCCCATTTGCTCTACTCTTTTGGCAATATTTACGTTTTTTATCTCACAACACGACGAAAATGCGTATGAATCAATAATTTGCATATATTCTGGTAGATTTATTTCTTCTAAACTCTCGCAAAAGTGGAAACAATGCTTAGAAATTTTTCGTAAGGACTTTGGCAATACTATTTTTTGCAAATTTGTACAGCACGCAAAAGTATATTCTTTCAGTTCTTCAATCTCATCATCTAGCACAACATTTTTCAAAGACCTACAACCGCAAAACGCACCTGCTTCAATAATTTTTATAGACTCTATGTTATTTATTTTTTCTAAACTGTGACAACCATAAAACGCACCTTCGCCTATTTTTATTATATCTTTGGGTAATTCTATTGTCTTTATGTTTCTACAATTTTCAAAAGCGTACTCTCCTATTGTCGTTATACTTTGTGGTAAAGCGATTTCCTCTAATCCACTTGCACGAAAAGCAAATGCTGGTATGTTTTTTATTCCTTCCGTTATGATAACCTTGCGAAGATTCTTGCAATCCTTAAAACACGAAGCAGGAAAATCCTCTGTTACTGTAATTTCACTAATATTTTGATTGTTTTCGTACGATTGCATCAAGTAAATATCCAAGCATCACATATAAAACAATTAAACATATAAGCCATCCAAAAAATATTTGCAAAGATAATAATAAATATTGAAATATACAATAATTTTTTTGGAAAATAGCGATGGAAGAAAACTAATAAACTGCCAAGCATTACAAAATATATTCCAATCCCATTAGATTGAGAAAAATAAGAAAGACAGATTATTGTTGTTGCAATACCTATAATAATATATAAGAGTTGCCACATTTTTTCCCTATCGCATCGAAGGGTATCCAAAAGCAAAAATACAAAAAAAGGAGTACATAACATATAACGGGCAAGAGAATTTAATGAACCATGTTGTGTTAGCATAGCAATAAATATATTCCCCGCTAAATATAATAAACATACGTATTTAGCATATTCCCATGTAGAAAAGTCTAACTTTGTTTTGCGTTTGAATGAAAGTAGGAATTCTCTAATTACAACTACTACGCATGGTAAGAAATACATAATTAAGAATGGATTTGTAACACTTCTACCCTCCTGGCTCCAATCTGAAAATGGCAACGTGGGTAATGATAAATATTTTCCCCAAAACTTCTGTGCCTCAATGAAGAAAAACCATCTTGGCGAGCCATTAAGTTTTTGTATAATCATTACAAACAAAACTCCAACTATGATAGGGAGCAAGCGTTTTAAATAGTTGATAAGAGATTGTTTCCACGTACGCGAGCGAATATAAGCAACAATTTCTGCACAGGTGAATATAGCAAAAAATATAGCAGCAGAGGATTTTGTCATTGAAGCAAAAAGAAAACCAAAAAAGTATAATGCATAGTTATCTTTAATAATACCATACAACCCCCATGCAATACACAAAAAGAACAAACTTTCGGTATAAGGAATCATGTATATAACGTTCATAGGTATCAAAAGTATTAGAAAGAATGCCCATTTATCAATCTTATTTCTAAAGAGATAGTACAAAAATAGTATTCCAAGCGAGAAAACTATCCAATTAAAAAAGCAAATACCCAAACCATTCAATCCTGTTGCTTTCCAAACCAAAGGAAATAGTGGGAAAAACGCATAATTGGCCCAACGGTCTATATCTGAATCATATACGCTTTCTCTGATTCTATTATAATGGTCTGCATCCCAAACGATAGTCCTCTCGGGTGTGATTTTTGCAAAAGGTTTTTTGTCCAACCAAAGGTTTTTGTTGCCATTTTCGTCCACATTTTTATTATATGTTTTTATAACACCTCTTAAAGGTCTATATATACGTTCATTCTGTAAGGCAATATGACACAAAAAAGTTGCAGCCCCAAACAAAATAAACGCTATCAATAATATAATTGGAAAAAAATCTCTATTGCTCGTCTTCATACTTTATCTATATATAGTAAAACCATATTTATCTGGTCGGCGGATAGTCTATGGTATAATGTAAGCCCACACTTTCTTTGCGTTTTATTGCCATGGAAATAATAAGATAAGCATTAGCAACCATATTTCTTAACTCACAAAGTTGAGGAGTCAATACACTCCGATTATACAACTCTTCTGTTTCTTCATATATAACTTTGGTACGCTTAAATGCCTTATTCAAGCGGACATCACTACGAACTATTCCAACGTAATTACTCATAATTTGTTGCAATTCTCTTTGCGTTTGGGTAATAAGACTCATTTCTTCATTAAGTACCATACCATCTGCATTCCAATCTGGAACCTGCTCACAAAATTCAATATTTTTTATTGCATCTTTTGCATCCATTGCCGCACGATGTGAATACACCGCCGCCTCTAATAAAGAATTGCTCGCCAAACGATTTGCTCCATGAAGTCCAGTACAAGAACATTCGCCAGTTGCATATAAGTTTCTTATAGTTGTGCGAGCAAAATTATCAACTACAATACCTCCGCAACCATAATGACACGCCGGCACAACAGGTATCATATCCCCGCGAGTAATATTTAATCCTAATTCCAAACATTTCGCATATATATGAGGGAAGTGATGCATTATTTCATCTTTACTAATAGCTGAGCAATCCAATAGCACATGGTCGTCCCCAGAATGAGTCATTTCAGAATTGATTGCACGTGCTACTATATCTCTTGGTGCAAGGGAGCCACGCTTATCATACTTCTCCATAAAGGCTTCCCCTTTCAGATTTTTTAATACTGCACCTGCTCCACGCATTGCTTCTGTTATTAAAAAAGATGGTTTTTCTATTGGATTGTATAGTGAAGTTGGATGAAATTGCACAAACTCCATATCCTTTAGCCAGCCTTTAGCTCGATGTACCATTGCTTGCCCATCTCCTGTTGCCACAACCGGTGCTGTCGTTGCCGAATAGACTTGTCCAAAAGAACCTGTTGCTAACATTGTTATCTTTGCTAAATATGTATCTATACTACCAGAATTCTTATCCATCACATACGCACCAAAGCAAGTAACATTGTCCATATGCCTATTCACTTCTTGTCCTAAATGATGCTGAGTTATCAAATCTATTGTGAATTGATTTTCTTTTAACTCTATGTTTGGATTATTTTTTACAGCCTCATACAATGCTCTTTCTATTTCTGCTCCAGTGTTATCTTGATGATGAAAAATTCTATGCTCACTATGTCCCCCTTCTCTTGCTAAATCGTAGTTACCCATGCGATTCTTATCAAAGTTAGCACCAATACGAATCAACTCTTTTATTCTTTCAGTACCTTCTGTTATGGTAATACGTACAGCATCTTCATTGCAAATACCTGCCCCTGCTATTAGGGTGTCTTGAATATGCTTTTCGTAGGTATCAGGAGCATACATAACTGCTGCAATTCCCCCTTGTGCATACTTTGTCGAACATTCCTGTGCTTCTGCTTTGGTTATAACGCACACTTTCCCATAATTGGCAGCCTTTAATGCAAACGTCAATCCAGCAATACCACTACCTAAAACCAAATAATCTGTTTTATATCTCATTTTTAATTACTTTTCATTTTCGTTGAAACTGCAAAGATAAGTAAAAATACATACAAATCATAACGATTAGCAAAAATTATATCCTTTTCTTTGCAATTTCAACGTAAGCCGTCCTTTCTAAAAACTACTTTCAATACTGGACCTTATTTGTTTTGTTATTCCAAATTTCAAAAGGTTCTTTGCCCAATTCTTGCAAAAATCTTTCACTTTTAATTGCTCTGTCCTGCTTGTCCAATGCTATTTCTTTATATATAAACGAATCATCAAAACCTCCGCATGTGGCGTCGTCTTGACTTGCAGAATAATAAATCTTGTCTAATCTCGCCCAGTATATTGCACTCAAACACATAGGACAAGGTTCGCACGAAGTATATATCTCACAACCTGAAAGATTAAACGTATTGAGCATTTTACATGCATTACGTATAGCATTAACCTCGGCATGTGCAGTCGGGTCGTTGGAAGATGTAACTGTATTCGTCCCTGTTGCAATAATTTTGCCATCTTTTACAATAACCGCACCGAAAGGCCCTCCATTGTCGTTATAAACATTCTCCTTTGCAAGATTTATTGCTTTTATCAAAAATTCTTTATACATATCTACTACTCTTATATTACTCCTACTATGATAGCAACGAAAATTATATACAATTATTGCAAGATATATAATTTTATATATAAACCCTCACATTTTACATATACTAAAATCCCTATATTTTAAATGTCAATTAAAGAAATCGGAAAAAGTTTATCCATCATATTTTGCTAAATTAAGATTTTTTCGTATCTTTGCAGTTTAATTTAATATCATAACGATTATGAATGGTGTAAATAAGGTAATTTTGATTGGTAATTTGGGAAAAGACCCAGAAATTGTGATGTTTGATAATGTTAAGAAAGCATCTTTTCCTCTTGCGACAACAGAACAATATAAAAATCACGAGGGAGTAAAAATTGATGAAACAGAATGGCATAATATTGTTTGTTGGCGTGGTTTAGCAGACGTTGCAGATAAGTTTTTGAAAAAGAGTATGCCAATTTATGTTGAAGGAAAACTGAAGTCTCGTTGGTGGGAAGATAAAGAAGGAAACAGAAGACGAACAGTAGAGGTTGTTGCTGAAAACTTCAAAATACTATCTCGCTCTTACAACCAAAACAACTTCAATTCAAATCATACACAAGAAGAATCTGATTTGGACAACTTCTCTAATCACGAATTTTCAACCGATACAGACTCTGCTCTTTCAGATTTATCGGTTTCCAATTTAGAAAGTAACGGCAATAATGATGTATTGCCATTCTAATATGAAAATAAATTAACAACAATTAAAACATAAACTAAAATGAAAAAGATTGTATTATTGGGAATTGCGTTGATAACGTTATTTTCTCAAGGCACAAAAGCACAAATTGAGGACGCAGGGCAGAATTATATAAAAATGCAATTTGTACAACCACTTGGGCAATACAAAGATTACTACAAATCTGGCTTTGGAGTTGAATTTGGTAGAATGTTTCCTCTGCGTTTTGATATAGCAGACGGTTTAATCTTACCGGGTTTAGATATTACTTTTGTAGATTTTACTTTCAATACAGGAAAGCAATATGATTATTTTCGTTATCCAAATGACGACTCTGGCGAATGGTTTTCTACTCAAAAGGGAGTTGCGTTCAATTTTTCTTTGGCGAAGATTGGTCCAATGGTTACTATAGGAATTACAGACGGATTAGTAGCAGATTTTGCTGTTCAGTATGTTCCTACTTTTGTATGGAGTATTCGCAAAGGTGTAGATAAGAATAATTGGGAGCATAACACAACTGTGAAAGAAAAGACAGCTTCTTCTTTCTCTTATGCTTCTCGTGTAGGATTCAAAGGTGATATTCGCTATTCTCATTTCCTATTTGGTTTGGAATTTTTGGTAGGTAGTGCAACTTTGAACTATTCTTCTGATATTCTTCCGATAAAAGATAAAAGTGGCGACCCTAAATTCATAAGCGAAACATCTATGGGATTGGGAACATTGTTACTTAATTTTGGTTTTACCTTCTAAAAAAATAATGATATAAAACGAAGACCCCAGTAATGCTATCATACTGAGGTCTTTCTTGTTTTTATAAACTGTATTTCACACCAGCTATAAACCATCTTTGAGGTTGCGGAACGTTGCCTATATCAAAATATTCTTCATCTGTAACATTGGTACAATTAACATAAATATCAAAGTTTTTATATCTATAGTTTATATTGCAATCCATAATAAAAAATGGTCTAAACGCTTTTTCTTCTCCTGCACTGGTGTTATTATATTCTATATAAGAACCCTCTCTAACACAATACTTGTTCGCAACATTCAAAGTTAGGTTGTTAAGAATAGGAAATGACACTTTGACAATTGCTTTGTGTTTAAGATAATTCAAAGCATACTGAGAAATATAATTTATTGCCCCTTGCTTTTGATAAATATAAGAATACGATAATTGCAATATAGTTCTATCGTCCAAAATAGGGAATATTTCTGATACAAATAATTTGTTATCTATATCAAAACCACACTTATCCAAAACATTAATATTTTTGCATTGCCATTGCTCGTCAGTTGCAGATTCTTTTGCCCAGTCAATCATGTCTGTCCCCTGCATATAATAAGCATTTATTGATGTTATGATTATATGATTGAGATGTTTTGCTCCAATTTCAAAACTTGTTGATTTTTCCTGTTTTAAATGTGGATTAGGTTGATGTACTGCATCTTTATAATATAATTCCGTAAATGAAGGCAAGCGTGATGATGTATTAAATGCCATAAATATCTCAAAATTATTTAACAATCTGCAATTCACATTTATCGAGGGATATATTGTAAATATATTTTGATTAAACGAAGTGTTTTGAAAACTCATCAAACCTACAATTACATTCATTTTTTTGTAATTGTACGTAGCCTGTGCAAAATACGAAAAATTTATTCTACCTTTATAATGGTCGTAATACCTGCTATGCAATTGAGAAGGCTCGCCTATAACTGAAGAAAGTATCTCCTCAAAACGTACATCGCTACCAAAATTCAATTGAAAGTTATTGTAATGATATACAAACGACACATTATTCCCTAAAACATTAGATTTGTGATAATTAGGAGTAGAGACATTCTTTATCAATTCAAACTCGTCAGTATGCAAACTATAATAAGCCAACGAATTGATAGAGAAATTTTCGGCAAGATAAAAAAGACCTTTTAACGAAGATAGAAAGGAAGATGTTCTTTCGTATTGATTCGGGAATTTTGCCGAGTAGAATGTATTTGCTCCATAATCCTTTTTGTTATAGCCAATTTGAAAGTCTAACTTGTTGATGTTGTTTAAATTAACTCTGCTTTGGTATAATACATTATATATATCATAATCTGAATTTGCTATATAACCCTCACTATTTTTGAATCCCAAAGATAAATAATTCTCAACGTTCTTATATTGATAGGCCCCACTAATTTCTGAATTGAAAAAGCCGTGTTCTCCTGCCTCCAAAACAATCTCTAATGACTTATCTATATTCTTTTTTGTAATGATGTTTATTCCTCCTGAAAAAGCAGACGCACCATAAACAATAGCAGTAGGTCCTTTTATAATTTCTATTCGTTCTATATCTGAAATATTTATTGGAATGTCCAAAGAATAATGTCCTGTATGCGGGTTGGTGATATTTATGCCGTTTAAAAGAATAGCTGTTTGGTCAAAATTGCCTCCACGTAAAGAAATATCGGATTGGACTGAGTGAGCTCCTCTTTGCTGAACATCTATACCTGCGGTTAAACTTAATAACTCAGCAACACTTTGTGGTTTGAGGTTTTCAATTTCTTGCCTTGTGATAACTGTAACAACTTTACCTGCTTGATTTATAGGCGTTGCGAGATTGTCCTCTATCGTTATCTCGTCCAATGTGCCATACATTTGAATGGTGTCAGTATTTACAGTTTGTGCATTAGCTGTTTTTATAACCGCTGTAGTAAGTGTTGCAACAGATAATACACCTATGGTTACCACTTTATGCATAGAATTGTATGCACTATAACCTTGTTTTCCAAATCGCCTAAAGCGAAAAGTCTTTTTCTTTAAAAACTGCTTTGTTTTCATATCTTTTTCAATAGAAATCTATTAGTAACTTTTTATTCTATTTAATAGTAAAACACATTGGCAAAGGTACAATATTTTTTAATAACAAATACATTGCAATAATACAATAATATTAGTATGTTGTTTATAAGCAAGTTAAGGAAATTACTATACCATTTTCCATATATTTGCAAATAAATTATTATCTTTGCACCATCAAACAATCGATATGAAAGAAAAGATACTATTTATTATCAATCCTGTTTCTGGCATAGGAAAACAGAAAACTGTTGAGCAGTCTGTAGAAAATGTTTTAGATAAAGAAAAATTTGATTATCAGATTGCCTACACCGAATATGCACACCATGCGACAGAAATAGCAAAAGATGCAACTAATAAGAGATTTGATATTGTAGTTGCTGTTGGAGGCGATGGGAGTATCAATGATTGTGTGCGGGGATTGATAGGTAGCAAAATTAAATTGGGTATAATCCCTGCGGGTAGTGGCAATGGATTAGCCCGTTGTTTGCATATCCCTTTGGATGTCAATAAAGCAATAGAAGTTATAAATAATTGTAATTCTATAAACATGGACACAGTGCGTGTTAATGGTTATGATTATGCTTCTATATCTGGTATTGGTTTCGATGCTTTGATTGCAAAACAGTTTACTGGAAACAAAACTCGCGGATTTCAAACATATTTGAAGTTAATATTACAAGATTATTTGAATTATAAACCACAAAAATATAAATTACTCATAGATGGGGAAGAAATAGAGACGGAGGCATTATTTATTTCGTTTGCAAATTCCAATCAATTTGGTTACAATGCGGTTGTCGCACCTAAGGCAAGTGTAAGTGATGGTTTGTTAGACGTAAGTATAGTAAAAAAAGTACCATTAGCCCTTGCTCCGTTAGTTGTTCAATTTATGTTTTTCCGAAATTTTGACAAAAGTCCATATGTACGCACTTATTCTGCTCGAAATGTAAGAGTAACAGATTTTTCGGACGGCTTGATAAATTTAGATGGAGAGGCATTAGAATTTACAGACAAAGAGTTAGAATTTACGGTCAATCCTTCCTCATTGAATGTTATAATTCCAGACGAAAAACACAGCGAAATATTTCCACACGAAAACAAGATATCTGAACTAATCAAACAAATTAAAGAAAAGATATGAAAAAATTGAATAGTTTATCTGATTTGAATAACCTCAACGTTATATATTCTACTAATGAGAATTATGTATTTGCAAATGAGTTAGAAGAAGAGGAAACATTACCAAATAAACAGCAAAAACTTTACATTTCTTTGGATAAGAAACAACGAGGAGGTAAAAAAGTAACTATCATTGAAAATTTTATAGGAAAACAAAGCGATTTGATTCAATTAGGCAAAACTCTTAAAACAAAATGTGGTGTTGGGGGCAATGTGAAAGATGGTATAATATTGATTCAAGGCGATTTTAGGGAGAAAATAGCAGATATATTAACTAACGAAGGCTATCAAATAAAAAGAAAAGGATAGAATATTTGTTTTTTCAAAAGATTTTTAGTAACTTTGCAAAATAAAATCGAATGAATATGAAGTACAAAAGAATATTACTAAAACTTTCGGGCGAGAGTTTGATGGGCAATCAATCATACGGAATTTCTTCTGATATGTTGGAGATGTATTGTAATGAGATTAAGCAAGTATATTCACAAGGCGTAGAGGTTGCTATCGTGATTGGCGGAGGAAATATTTATCGTGGTTTGCAAGGTTCTGCAAAAGGAATGGATAGAGTGCAAGGCGATTATATGGGCATGATGGCTACAATGATTAACTCTTTGGCTTTGCAAGGAGAGTTAGAACGCAATGGAGTTAAAACAGAACTTTTTGGAGGTTTGTCTATAGAACCAATTGCTAAGGCTTTTTCTCGCAGACGTGCTATTGAAAGTTTAGAAAATAATAAGGTTGTTATTATTGGCGGTGGTACGGGAAATCCATTTTTTACTACAGATACTGCTTCTACTTTGCGAGCAATTGAGATTAAAGCCGATGTTATTTTGAAAGGGACAAGAGTTGATGGCATTTATACTGCCGACCCAGAAAAAGACCCTACTGCTAAGAAGTATGAGACATTGAGTTTTGATGAGGCTTTGAGCAAAAAACTTAAAATTATGGACCTAACGGCTTTTGCTTTGTGCAGGGAAAACAATTTGCCTATATATGTTTTTGATATGAACCAAAAAGGCAATTTGCAAAAGGTTGTTCAAGGAGAAAATATTGGTACATTAGTTTCATAACAAGGCGAAGATAGAGAAAGAAAGTATAAAATTTGAAAGAAAGATTTACTATATATTATTAGGAGCAAAAGCGAAAGAAATATTGTCGGTGAATAGTAAAATATATTGAAGAAAAAATTTTTTTATTTGCGTGGTTATTTTTTTAGTATCACGCAATTTATTTTTTAG
>ONOZ01000129.1 GCA_900319595.1 uncultured Bacteroidales bacterium
AAAGCACTCTTTTTTTATCTTCTATATTATTAATTATATTATTGTCCGTAATTTTTACAGATGCTTCTGTAATTTTTACATTTTGGTGGTTGTAATTTTTTCCATCATTTCATTTTTGGGTGATGGCCACAACTTTTGAAATTTGCTTTCCAATATTTCTCTTCCAAAGACGAAACAATAACCCCTTTTGATGTAGAAGTATGAATAAATTTATCGCCTTCTAAAAATATGCCTACATGATTGACATTGCTTTTGCCAAAAAATACTAAATCGCCTTCTTTCATTTTTGATTTGCTATCATACAAATCTACTTCTTTCTCCATATCTGCACTACGCCTTGGCAAAACTATATCAAATACCTCTTTATAAACATTATACACAAACCCACTACAATCCACGCCTTTACGAGAATTCCCACCCAAAACATGTGGAGTGCCAACCCAAGAAACACAATAATCGGCTAATTTGGTATTACGTTTTTTCAAATAGTCTTTGCTCTGTTGATAAATAGAACTGTTTGCGTTGTTTGTCTGTGAAGAATTGCTATTGTTGTCAGCAGACGAAGTGGGGTTGTTATTAGATGTTGGTTTGTTGCTATTAGAATTATTTGAAGTGTTGGAAGAAGGTTTGTTGTTACGTTGTTGAGATGTTCTTTGTCTGGACGAACCATTCAATGCCTCATTGACAGGTATGCAACCCGACAACAAAAACATCACCAACACAAACAATAACCATCTATTCAAACTCCATTTCATTAATTAGCGATAAAAATTTTTTATTCTCTGTTATAAAAATAATATTCTCAATAACTAATTTCCCATTTTGACTAAACAATCTAAACACTCTTTCAAACCATCTTCCCAATGTGGAATCTCACAACTCATGGCTTGCTTAATCTCAGTTTTATCCATCAGTGTATATGCAGGACGCTTAGCAATAGTTGGATAATCTTTTGTCAAAATTGGCACAACCTTACATTTAAATTGTTTTATCTCCATAATCTTTCTTGCAAAATCATACCACGAACAAACCCCTTCATTAGAAAAATGGAAAATACTCTCTATTGGCATACGCTCTACAAATCTCATTATCATTTTTGCTAAATCTGTTGCGTAAGTAGGAGTCCCCACTTGGTCAAAAACAACACTTACTTGACTCTTGGTAGCACCTAATTTTGCCATTGTCTTTACAAAATTCTGACCAAATTCACTATACAGCCACGAAGTACGAATAATTTTAGCGTCTTTGTTACAACGCAAAACTTTCTTTTCTCCCTGTGCCTTTGTGTTGCCATAAATAGTTTTTGGATTAGTCTCAGATTTGGAATTATAAGGTATGGAACTTTTGCCATCAAAGACATAGTCGGTAGAAATGTGAATAAAGCGAGTTTTATATTTCTTTGCTGCTTTTGCTAACAGATAAGGAGCAGTTGCATTCAACGCCAAAGCACTATCATAATCGTTTTCTGCATTATCAACAGCCGTATAAGCCACACAATTTATAAGAAAATCAAACTCCCCTTTCTTTAAATAAGTGTCAATCTCCTCGTCATTGGTTACATCCAACTCTTCAATGTCAGTAAATGTAAATTCGTGCTTATAAGAAGAAGAAATCTTTTGTATGCTTTGCCCTAATTGACCATTAGAACCTGTTACTAATATTTTCATATTTTGCAAATTTTTAAAAATTCGGGTGCAAAATTACTAAATTTTTTGTTTTTGTTCGTATCTTTGCAAATAAAATTTTTAATCTTTTTGCTATTATGACACATAAAACAAATAGCCAAAAAATCTTTGCTACTTTGGGCGTTAAAATATTGGTATGCTTTCTTCTACTATTACAATTGTTCCCTCCTTTATGGATTCAAGACGTAACAAGTTTAAGACATTTTCTTTTGGCAATATTTGATGTGTCTGTTTTAGGTGTTTTGCTTGTAAGCCTATGGAAAAACAAAATAACTATATCAAACCCTATAAAATTCAAACCTTTGCTGATTTTTCTTTTGCTACTTGTTTGGATGCTAATAAGTATATTTTGGGCTATAAACAAAGTGGAAGGGATTGCCGTTTGGAATCGTTGGTTTTTGGTATTTGTTTGTGCTTGCTTGTTGGGCATTGTGCTTGATGGCAATAATAAGATTTTTAGATTATTAGTCGTTTGCAGTATGGTTATTGCTCTTGTAAATGTATTAACATGTATTATTGGCTATTATCATTTTGATTTGCATATTTCACAACGCCGTAATTTAATGCTCAATGGAGGTTATGGTAACAAAAATATATTTGCCGTATGTTTATTATTCAAATTGCCATTGTTGTATTACGCACTTTTGAGATATAAAAGAGTTTGGAAAATTGTTGCTTCGGTTTTAATTGCAGGCGTTTGTTTTTGTTTGGTAATACTATCTACTCGCTCTACGTTTATAGGACTCTTCTTGCACTTAATTATTCTTATAGGCTATGGTTTATTGGAAAAACTGCGTTTCAAAACAAATAGCAAATATATATTATATACATGTATTGCCGTTATATGTGCTATTGGAGGTTTTTTTGGTGGCAACAAATTTATAGAATATAACTATAACAAATATGCAAATCATAATATACAAAATAATTATAGCGTTGCTGCAAGAGTACAAACAATAGAAGACGGCAATAGTAAAGGTAGGTTATTGATTTGGAAAAACACTTCGGAAATAATAAAAATGAATCCTATCTGGGGGTATGGTATTGGCAACCATAAACTGAATATTATGCGAGTGGAAGCAAAAAAGAAAATGAATTATGTTGTTAGCGACCATGCACATAATGATTTTTTGGAAATGCAAAGCGAATTGGGAATTATAGGTGAAGTGCTATATATATTACTATATTTGAGCATGGCAATAGTAGGAATAAAAATCATCATCAAAAAAAATACCAAACAACCTTATAGACTAATTGCCTTGTGTTCTCTATTGCTATTGGTAACATATATGAATGATGCACTATTCAATTTTCCTAACGAAAGGGCTACTCCTCAAATATATTTGGCTATAAGTTTTGCCATGATGATGTTTGTTTATTTGAAAACGCAAAAAC
>ONOZ01000269.1 GCA_900319595.1 uncultured Bacteroidales bacterium
CTGTGCAAACAACCCCGTAATTTTGATTGATCCCGATGGAAGAGACTGGTATGAATGCGAGAATAAAGACTCGCAACGTAAGGAAATAAAATGGACAGAGTATAAAAGTCAGAAAGAATTAGAAGATAATAAAATAAAAGGTACATACTTAGGAAAAGCTGTTATTGATTTTAATGGATATAGAGATGAAAAATTTGGAGAAGGAGCAAAATTAGCTACTGCTACGGTATATGGGACAAACGGTGCAACAGATATAGCGAAATATGAAGCTTTATGAAACGTGGGGAGCAATTGCCGATGGTGTATATTCTTTTAATTATGACGAAAAAGGCAAAAGTGGAAACCTTAAATCACATTGGGCGGTTAATAACAGAGGTAAAGTCCCCGCCTTAGATGGTGTTAATCCAAGTCCATATGCAGATTTTCCTGATGCTAAGGTGGGTATATTTATTCATGCTCCCAATAAGACAGGTTATGCGGGGAATTATAAAAGCACACAGGGGAAGTTACATGGAATATCTGAGGGGTGCTTACTCATAATTCCTAGCAAATATGATAGAAAAGGCAACTCTCAGAATAATGGTTGGGATCAATTTAATAAACAAATATCTGGTGTAAAATCTGGTGTATTAAGGATAAGGAGAGAATAAAATGAAACAAAAGGTTATCTTCTTTGTAGCGATATTCTTATGTGTTTATTTGGGGAGAACTCAAGGTTTGCATGTAGAAAAGATTTCAGAATCGGAATTTGCATCTGCGAGAATAACTGCAAGTAAAACACCACTGGAAGATGTGAATAAAGTATCTCTTGCTCAATTTGATGATAGTTTGGTTATTAAATGTAATACAACTATGCAATATAGTTTTCATAATTCATATTCAAACGACAATTATGAAGTATTTAGATATGTAGCGTGTAACAAAAATTTATGTTTTATCAATGTGGAATATCTGACTTATGAGAAATTACTAATAATTGATGCAAATGGCAACATGATATGGACACATGCAAATCATATATTATTCCAAGATTATTTGATAACATATGATATTCCAAATAATGATAATTACTATGGAATATCTATCTTTAAATTATGCAACGAAAAGCTTAATAAAATCGCAGATATAATTCCGGATTGTTTTATTTCTTTCAGTTTTTATAAGAACGATGAATTATTTTTTTCAGTACAAAATATAGACTCCGATAAGATTGGATACTATAAATTAAAAATAAAGAATGTTTAACAATAGATTAAGGAAAGTATTTTAATAATCATTATATTATCAATGCAAAAAATATTATATAAGTATAAGTCACTAGCAAAAAATTCAGATAGTTTTTCATCTTGCTGTTATAATGGTAAGGAGAAAGACTATGAGAGTGTTTTCCATTACTATGGGGCAAGATATTATAATAGCGAACTAAGTGTATGGCTATCAACAGACCCAATGAGCGACAAATACCCATCATTAACACCATACAATTACTGTGCAAATAACCCCGTAAAACTCATTGACCCAAATGGTATGGAAATATTTATCAATGGTGAAGCATCAGATAAGGCTGTTGAACATCTGCAAAATAAAATGAAAAATATTAAAATTTCAAGAGCAGATGATGGAAAACTTTCCGTATCTGGAAAGGCAAAGAGTTTTGTAGAAAAGGAGTTTTGTCGAGCAATTGAGGATAATAAAATTAAAGTTACTATTGAAGCCAATGAGTATAATCAAGTTAATAGTGATTTAGGTGGTGCTTTTATGGGTAATTATTTATCGGAAGATGGTAGTATCATAACAAATCAGTTTGTTAATGTACAATCGCTGTCTGACTATGACATTAAGGTTGGAGACGATAAACCTGGAGGATATTTGCTACATGAAGTAATGGAAGCTTTCTACGGAGGAGAAATTGCTATACAAAAAGGTTTGAAAGAAGTAAAACCAGCATATGCTGATAAATATACAGGTAAGTTACAACCAGATAACCCAACTTATAGGCAAGCACATACTATGGCAAATAAAATATCAATCGGTGATTATACACCTGAGGTAAAAACAGGAGTATTACCAACGTATATGGGTAAGATAAATAGGTTTGGAAGAAGATTTCCAGTCTTTACAGTACAAGAAAGAGATTATGAAACAGGTAAAGGATTTAGAAGGAGATGAAGAGGAGATTATCAATATCTTACATTATGCTCATACTAATATGTGGTGGTTGTGCCATGCATTCACAAAATTCGTATATTCCTAGTGAGAAAGAGGTTGATTCCGCCTTAGCAAAATTTAAAACTTATACGACAAAGCAAGGGAAGGTATCTTGCCATATATTTGATGTATACTCGGATTTACACTCGCCTGTTGATAAGAAATATAATAGATATCTTGTAGACAGCGTACATGGATTATTTTATATTAACGATATTATTGACAGTATTGTTGGTTACGATATTAATTTACAGCAGAGGCAAATATTTATATTAAGTATTACTTCTATTAAAATAGACACTCTAAAATCTTCTCTGCCTTTGACATTCTTTGATACCATCCCACTTCCTTTTTATGCAACAGTTTCTGCTCGTCAATTACAAATGAAACCAATATTTGTGCATGATACTTGTTATATTGGCGTATCGGCATTCTTTGATAGATGTCCTCCTAAAATGTATCATGGTTATAGGATTCCGTTATGTATAGATTCGTTATATATTCCATCTTTTCCAATAGGAATGCTGGGAAATATTTACACGGTAATAGATAACTAACAATCATATTACTTATCGTTCAAAATGATACTCTATTTTTTTTACTAAGTCACAATTTAATAAATTTTATATCTTTGCGGTATGTTAGTAACTACAAAAATATTATTTCAATATATGCAATA
>ONOZ01000082.1 GCA_900319595.1 uncultured Bacteroidales bacterium
AAAAGCTATTGACTATAAAATAAATTTAGGTTTTTCTTATGGAAAATAAGGAATTTTGAAATGTTTATTTGTTTATTTGAATATTTTTTGTAATTTTGCATACTGATAAGTATGAATGTGAAACATTGTTGCTATTGTAACAATATAAATGAATTAAGATATGGAACCAATATGGACATACAAACAAAGAGGGGATAGTCAAAAGGTGAGAATGTTGGCAGAGCAGTTATGTATGCCAAAAAATACTTCAAGCGAAAAAGATTTACATTGTTATGAAATTATTGCTAATTTATTGGTTCAACGTGGTATAGATACGTACGATAAAGCAAAGAATTTCTTTCGTCCGGATTTGAATAAATTGCATAATCCTTTTTTAATGGAAGATATGGAAAAATCAGTGGAAAGGATTCTAATGGCTATAGATGCAAAAGAAAGGATTATGGTTTATGGTGATTATGACGTAGATGGAACGAGTGCGGTTGCTTTGGTTTATTCTTATCTTTCTACTTTTTATGACAATATTTCCTATTACATTCCAGACAGATACGAGGAAGGTTATGGTGTTTCGTTTAAAGGCATTGATGAGGCTGTAAAAGAAGGAGTAAAATTGATAATTTGTTTGGATTGTGGTATAAAAGCAACAGAAGAAATTGCATACGCAGGGGATAAAAATATTGATTTTATAGTTTGCGATCATCATCTGCAAGGTAAAGAGTTACCAAAAGCATACGCAATATTAGATCCTAAGATAGAAAATAGCAAATATCCTTATGATGAATTATGTGGCTGTGGCGTTGGTTTTAAACTTATACAGGCGTTGAATATAAGACGAGAAAAACCTGCAGATGATTTGAAGCAATACTTAGACTTAGTAGCAATAGCTATAGCCGCGGATGTTGTTCCTTTGACAGGTGAGAATAGAATATTGGCTTATCATGGGTTAAAGGTATTGAATACACGTCCGAGAGTTGGTTTGGAGGCTATACTGGCTTGTGCAAACATTCTTCCGAGTGATGTTAATAGCCCTTATTATTTTAATAGACCCTTGACGATACAGGATTTGAGTTTTTTGATTGGTCCTCGTATCAATGCTGCTGGTCGTATGGATTCTGCTCGTAAGGCCGTAGATTTATTGAAGACAAAGAATAGAGAAAAGGCAGAACGAATTGCAGAAGAAATAGATGAAAGTAATGAGGATAGAAAAGAAAAAGACAGGCAGGCGACTATTCAAGCAAATTCAGAATTGGATACTTACGACAAGGAAAAGAAATGTATTGTACTTTGCAATGAGCAATGGCATCAGGGAATTATAGGAATTGTTGCCTCACGTATTGCCGAACAGGCGTATAAACCAACAATTATTTTTACAAAGACAGCGGGTATAATGACAGGTTCTGCTCGTAGCGTCAAGAATTTCGATATTTATTCAGCAATAGAAAAGTGTAGGCACCTATTAACTCACTTTGGCGGGCATAAATTCGCAGCGGGATTGTCTTTGAAGGAGGAGAATTTCGAGCAATTTCAACAGATGTTTGAAAAAGAAGTAGAGAATAATATAACTAACGAAGATGTTACGCCTGAAATAGAGTCTGATATGGAGATTAGTTTAGGAGATATTAGCGATAAGTTACTCCGTATATTGCAACAATTCGAACCATTTGGACCAGAGAATAACGAACCCGTTTTTTATTCGCGAGAGGTGTATGATGCAAGTGAAGTACATGATGATTCCAAAAAGGTTCGTAAAGTAGGACGTAATCATTTGAAATTTTCGGCAATTCCTTTTAATGAACGTATAGATCCAATTTCTTGTATTGGTTTTTCATTGGCAGAGTATTATGATTTGTTGAGATATGGTAGAAAAATAGATATTTGTTATACGATTGAAGAGAATAGATATCAAGGTATTAGGGAATTGCAATTGAATGTTAAGGCAATAAGAGAATCTGAATACGATATGGATTATTAGTAATAGAGAAATAATTTAGAATATATTTATGGATAAGAAAATAGATATAACAATATGTTTGGGTTCTTCGTGTTTTGCACGTGGGAATGCACAGAATCTAAAATTTGTTCAGGAATATCTGCAACAAAGAGGATTGAAAGACAGTGTCAATTTCAAAGGACAATTGTGTAACAAGTTGTGTAGCGAAGGACCTGTGATAATTATCAATGGCGAAACTTATAAAGAAGTGAATAAAATCAAATTGGAAGATATTTTAGACAAGGTATTTTCATTGAATAAATGATGGATTTTGTTCTATATAAGTCTATCGTACAAAAAACGGGGAGTATTGTATATTTACAGCACACCCCGTTTTATTATTGATAGTTTTTCTTTATTCTATAACTAACTTAGTAGTAACATTACCAACCTTTATATAATACACTCCTCTTTCAAAGTCTTTTATATTAAGAGTTCTATATACGTTGTTGTCATTTATCTTCTTGACAATCTGACCTAAACTGTTAGTAATAACTACTTCGCCTTTGCCCTCTATCGTTACATTGTTGTGTGCAGGGTTAGGATAAATAGATATTGTATTTTCTTTTGCAACGTTTTCTATACCGCTATCGTCAAGTGTTACAAAAGTCTTTTCTTCTCCAAAAGTTGTGTCTTCCTCAACTACTGCAAAAGCACGGAATGT
>ONOZ01000130.1 GCA_900319595.1 uncultured Bacteroidales bacterium
ATAAAAGTTATAGATTTAATAGAGCCGTATTCCAAAGGTGGTAAGATTGGTTTGTTTGGTGGTGCTGGTGTTGGTAAAACAGTATTGATTATGGAGATGATTCATAATATTGCAATGCATTACTCCGGACAATCTGTATTTACTGGCGTTGGTGAGCGTACAAGAGAGGGTAATGATTTATTGCGAGATATGTTGGAAGGAGGAGTTATAGATTACGGCGAGGAATTCAAAAAAAGTATGGAAGAAGGCGGTTGGGATTTGAGTAAAGTAGATATGCAGAAACTCAAAGATAGTAAATGTACTTTGGTATTCGGACAAATGAATGAGCCACCGGGAAGTAGAGCAAGAGTTGCTTTGAGTGGATTGACTTTGGCCGAGTATTATCGCGATGGTGAGGGACTATCACAGGGCAAAGATATATTATTGTTTATTGACAACATATTCCGTTTTACACAAGCAGGAAGTGAAGTAAGTGCATTGCTTGGTCGTATGCCTTCTGCCGTTGGTTATCAACCTACATTAGCAAGCGAAATGGGTACTATGCAAGAACGAATCACTTCTACCAAAAGAGGTTCCATTACTTCGGTTCAAGCAGTCTATGTTCCTGCAGATGATATAACTGACCCTGCACCTGCTACAACATTTGCCCATCTTGATGCTCAGACTGTGTTATCTCGTAAGATTAGCGAGTTAGGCATCTACCCTGCCGTAGATCCTTTGGAGAGTTCTTCGCGTATATTGAAAGCCGATGTGTTAGGAGAAGAACATTATAACACAGCACAAAGAGTTAAACAAATACTTCAACGCTATAATGACTTACAAGATATTATCGCTATATTAGGTATGGAAGAACTTTCCGAAGAAGACCGTTTGGTAGTCAATCGTGCAAGAAAGGTACAACGTTTTCTTTCTCAGCCATTCTTTGTTGCCGAGCAGTTTACAGGAATGAAAGGTGCTTTTGTAGATATTCAAGACACTATCAAAGGATTTAAAATGATTTTAGACGGGCAAGTGGATTATCTACCCGAAAGTGCGTTTATGATGGTGGGAACTATTGACGAGGCTATAGAAAAAGGAAAGAAACTTTTGGCAGAAGCAGAACAATAACAGAAATTGCAAGGATATGAAAGTAAGCATTATAACTCCGGAATCAACAATCTATGAGGGTGAGGCTAAGGATGTTCAATTGATAGGCTTAGATGGTCATTTTGAATTGTTGGAAAATCACGCCCCTATCATATCTGCTTTGGCTAAAGGTGATATAAAAATCATTGATGCCGAAGGTAATGAACATATATTTCACATAAATGGTGGAATAGTAGAGAATAGTAATAATAATGTTCAAATTCTTGCACAATAACCAAAGATTAAGAATTGATAATCAAATAAAAAATAATTATGGCTTACGGTTACGAAAAATATTGCAAAAAATGTGGTGCGACAATAGATAACGATACTATTTATTGCCCAAAATGTGGTGCCAAACAAACGGAATATACAAATACTTATTCCTCACAAAATAATAGTAAAGGAAAAACTGGTGATGTGAATACAGATTGGTTGATAACCTTATTGCTTTGTTTCTTTGTTGGAGCTCTTGGTGTTCATCGCTTCTATCATGGCAAAATTGGCACAGGTGTTCTTATGCTTGTAACCTTAGGTTGCTTTGGTATTTGGACTTTAATCGACCTTATTATGATTATTGTAGGAAAATTTACCGATAAATATGGCAATTATATTACAATAAACTAATCACTTTATAAACAGGATTTTAGTCATAACAAAAATAAAAAAAACTCCTTTCAGATATAAACAATTAATATCAAAAAAGAGTTTTTAATATATGTTTGGTATAAAATTTGAATACTATCTATTATAAAACTGCACTACAAAACAAGTACCAAATAGTAACTTCTACCTGTGTTTGGATAGAATCCTTCTATCACAACTTGACCTTTGCGAGAATTTAATTCATTAGCATCTTTTAGTGTTATGTTTGGATTAGTATCTATGGCAGTTATTACAAACCCATCTTTTAATCCTTGCGATGCCAACACCCCTTTTCCAATTTTATTGATAACCAAACCTCTTGAAAGTTGATAATCTTGTTTTTCTTTGTCTGTTATCTCTCGTATCTTAGCACCCAAAACCTCTATTTCTTTACCTAACTGTTTTGTTGCCAAGTCTTCGGTATGTTTTTGGTCATCTAATTTTACACTTTTAACTAATATCTGTCCATTCCTTTCTATTTCAAACTCTATGACCTCATTTGGTGAAAGTTGTGTCATAATCTCTGAAACTTCTGACCCTGTATTTACCTCTTTATTATCTATCTTTTTAATTATATCTCCTTCTTTTATTCCTGCCTTATCTCCTGCTGCATTTTTTACAACATTTTGCACATATACCCCATGATTATCTTTCAATTTCTTTTCGTTTTGAAATTTGGAGTCTATTTCTCGTGTAACTATACCTGCACTTGCCTGCTGTGTTGAGCCATACTGAATAATATCATTGACAACCTTTTTTGCAATATTGACAGGTATAGCGAAAGAATAACCTGCATACGAACCCGTATTGGACGCAATGGCAGCATTAACACCTATCAACTCGCCTTTTGTATTGACTAACGCTCCTCCGGAGTTTCCAGGATTCATTGCAGCATCGGTTTGAATGAACGATGTCAATTTTTCCCCACCACCTTTTGAAGACAAAATATTTATATTCCTTGCCTTAGCTGACACTATTCCAGCTGTAACTGTAGAAGTTAAGTTGAAAGGATTGCCAACAGCCAATACCCATTGACCGACTTGCACCTCATCGCTATTTCCATACTCAATAGCATCCAAATTAGAAACATCAATTTTGATTACAGCCAAATCGTTATTAGCATCTGTACCAATAATTTTTGCTGAATACTCCCTACGGTCGTTGAGTGTAACTGTGATGGAATCGGCATCGGCAACAACGTGATTATTAGTTACAATATACCCATCAGCAGAAACTATAACTCCCGAGCCTGATGTTTGATAAGTACGCATTCGCTGTTGGGGTTGTCTTTGATTGAACATTCCAAACGGGTCAAAAGAAAAAAATTGTGAAAAGAAATCATTGTTAAAAAAATCATCATAATAGGAAGTCTGTTGATGATATAAACATTGAATATAAACTACTGAATGTACGCTCTTTTGTGCTGCCAATGTAAAATCTTGCGAATATACATTGCCAATAAACGCACCAAATACAAGTGTTAAAGTCAAAAATATCTTTTTCATGGCATTTACTTTAATTTTATAGTTTAACAACTATAACGTAAAAATGAACTTTATAGTATTTTCGTATCAGAAATTTTATCAAAGCATATAAACCAAAACTTATAATAAAATAAATTTTTAAGAATTACGATTTTTTTATACCCTTTCATTGGAAAGTAATTTAAAAATATAGTATCTTTGCAGGTTGGTTAGTGTTAGTATGACAAAAAATGTAGTTGCAAAACAAATATTAAAATATTTTGGCAGAGTATTATTAGGTATGCTAATCTTTGTATGGTTGGTAATTGCCTTCGTTAATACTACGCCTGTACAGTCGTTTATGGCGGCAAAGGTTGCAGATTATTTTTCTAAGGAATGGAATACGAAAGTAAAAATAGGTGCATTGAGTGTTACGCCATTTATAAATGCTGGAATCAAAGATATTTATATAGAGGATTTGAATAAAGATACTTTATTATATGCAGAATATATTCAGGCAAATTTATCAGAAATTCCGACAGGACCTCATGTTGTTGTTAAAGATGTACTCTTGACAAATGCCGTTTGCCATCTAAATACAAAAAACAAACAGTTCAATTTCCAATTCATAATAGATTATTTTGCGACTAGCGAACCCAAACCTAAAAAAGACAGCAAGCCTTTTGTCTTAGAAGTAAAAGATTTACAATTACATAATGTAAATTTTGCCTTATATGATTTAGATAAGCCACAGTCGTTGATTGATGGGATATTCTCTCCTAACGCTATCATTTGCAATGATATAAACATGCGAGTAAAAGATTTTAAGATGAAAGGAACTGATATGCAGGCAAATATCTTACATCTTGAAACAAAAGAACGTTGCGGAATTGCACTTAATGAATTTTATGGTCAAGCGAAATTCTCCAAAAAGGGAATAGAATTAAAAGACGCTATAATTAAAACAAATGACTCGTTTTTGGATTGTGATGTAAGTATGCAAACAACTGATTTTCATACATATTCTTCGTTTATCGATTCCGTATATTGTACTTTAAATTTAAAACAAGGTTCTTATGCCGATTTGAAAGATGCGTGCTATTGGAATGAAAACATCACTGGTGCTAAACAAAGGGTGTATATATCTTGTGATGTCAAAGGTACTGTAAGCGATATGATTATAAAGAAAATGGATATTCGTACATCTCAAACAAATATTAATGCTTACGGCAGAATTACAGGATTACCAAACGTTAATAACACCATATTCAATTTGAACATCAACGATTTAACAACTTCCATTGCTGATTACAAAAAAATGAATTTGGGTACGCTTATTCCAAATCTAACTTTACCCGATATGTTAGCAAAATTGGGAATTGTAAATATCATGGGCGATTTTCAAGGACAGATTGATAATTTTTCTTCCTCTCTTACGATTGCCACAGACTTGGGATTTGTAGATTTGAAAGCAAAGGCAATAACACAAAACAATAATTCAACAAAATATGTTGCCGACATTTTTTCTCCTCGTATAAATGTAGGTACATTATTAGATAATCAAGTGTTGGGTAATACTTCTTTGGATGCACAAGTCGAAATTTTAGGCACTAACCCTCAAACGATGAGTGGGTCTTTAATGGCGAATCTAAGAAATTGCTACTTTAATGGCAATAATTATAACGATATAAGTGTCGAAGGTGAAATAAATGGATACGATATTAGTGCAAAAGCGAGAATTGAAGACGAGTTAGTTAGTTTTACTGGCAACTGCTCCATAAATTATGAAGGGAAACCAACTTTGAGTCTTGACGCGGATATTATGAATTTGGATTTACATAAAATGAATCTACTCTCCTTTGCCGACACATCAACCATCATTACGGCTAAAATACAAGGTAATATAGATAATTTAGATTTAGAACATCTGAATTGCGATGCCACGATAAATGATATATATATCAAAACTTCAACAAAGGCTTATACTCTAAACAATCTCAAGCTTATGGCGAGGAACTTGGATTCCATTAACAGAATATCTCTAACAAGCGACATTATTGATGCCAACGTGTTCGGGAAGTACACTTTCAATTCATTATCAGATGATATTAACTATCTATTAACTAACTATATACCAGATTTTTCAATTATAACTGCAGATTCCATTCAAAAAAATGCACAACAAGATAAAAACAATCAATTAAATAAAGAAGATTCCATTTATAATATACAATCCAATATAGATTTCAATGTAAATGTAAAAAGTATTGACTTAGTTCGCTCACTTTTTGATTTGAATCTTTATCTTGTAGAGAGTATCAATTTGATGGGTAACATAAATGCCAATAGTTTTTTGAGTTGTAGTATTGATATCCCACAAATTCAATACTCCAATATGACCGCAAAGGAAACTTCCATCAATGTCCAAACACTCAACAATGTACTAAACTTAAATCTTAATTCTGGAGAATTTGCTCTTTCGGATTCTTTGATATTGAAAGATATCGATTTAAAAACTGCTGTTACTTCTAACACCATAGATTTATCTGCAAATCTCAGTAAAAGCGATGATTCTTTAACCAATGCTTCAATCAATCTAAATACTATCATTGACTCGAACGGTTTGCAGGGAAATTTTGAAAATACTAAGTTTAATATACAAGGTACAACTATTGAAATAAATGAAAATCATTTTATTGGAATTTTAGCAAAGAGAGTTTCGCTAATAAA
>ONOZ01000132.1 GCA_900319595.1 uncultured Bacteroidales bacterium
AAATGGCGGTAAATGTATTGATAGCAAAGCGGACGAGAATAGTTTGAAAGAATATATGGCAAAAATACTTCCTGATTATGACAAAGACCGCGTTAGATTGTCAGATATGAAAAAGATTTTCGCTTGGTATAATATTCTTTTAGACAATAACCTAGTTGATTTGGAAGAAGGAGAATCAGAAGACAAAAAAGACGAATAGAAAATAATATTTTGTAAACATAAATTGAGTCAGTTGCAAAATAAGGGTACTATTTCTTTTGAGGATTCAGTACCTAACTTTTTTATTTTGTTAAGAAAAAACGTATAAAATAAGCAATGATTCTAAAAAATATAAAATAAAAATGATAGTTTTTTATCGTTTTTTTTATTATTATGTAAAGTTTTTTGTAAATTTGCATTCAAAATAGACGAAAAAACTTACAAATATGATACAGACAGAAGAAGTTACTTTGGATACCGTTCATCAGTTAGGATTGCTTGATGAGGAATTTGAGAAAATAAAAGAATATTTAGGAAGGACTCCGAATTTTACAGAGTTGAGTATATATTCTGTTATGTGGTCGGAACATGCTTCATATAAGAATAGTATCAATTGGATAAAGAAACTACCTAAGGAAGGCAAACAAATGTTAGTTGCTCCGGGCGAAGAAAACGCCGGAATGGTTGATGTAGGTGATGGCAGGGCTTGTGTTTTTAAAATAGAGAGTCATAACCACCCTTGTGCCGTAGAGCCTTTTCAAGGGGCGGCAACAGGAGTCGGAGGTATCAATAGAGATATTTTTACAATGGGAGCAAGACCTATTGCACAATTGAACGCACTTCGTTTTGGAAAGTTGTCTTCTAAACATGCAAAACGTTTGTTTAGTGGTACAGTTAAGGGTATTTCCCATTATGGAAACTCATTCGGGGTACCTGTTTTAGGTGGAGAGGTTTTCTTTGACGAATGTTTTGAAAATAATCCTTTGGTCAATGCGATGAGTGTGGGAATTATGAAAAAAGAAGACTTAATTTCTGCAGTTGCTAAGGGAGCAGGTAATCCTGTTTATATAGTTGGTTCTGCTACGGGCAAAGATGGTATTCACGGTGCCACATTTGCATCGGCTGATGTTACAGAAAACTCGGCTGATGATATACCTTCTATTCAGGTTGGCGACCCTTTCCAAGAGAAATTGTTAATGGAGGCAAGTTTGGAATTAGGAAAGAGTGGTGCTATCGTTGGTATGCAAGATATGGGTGCTGCTGGCATAATATGCTCTACTTCCGAGATGAGCGAAAAGGGAAATTCTGGTATGCGTATCAATTTGGACGAGGTTCCTTTGAGGCAACAAAATATTGAGGCTTGGGAAATTCTGCTTAGTGAGAGTCAAGAGAGAATGCTTGTTGTAGTAAAGAAAGGTCAAGAAGATGTTGTAGAAAAGATATTTGAGAAATGGGATTTGAATTGTAAGAAGATAGGCGAAGTAATTGACGAAGATATGCTTTATTTCTATTGGAAGGGAGAATTGGTTGCCAAAGTACCTGCATCAACATTAGTGTTAGGTGGCGGTGCTCCAAGATACGATAGAGAATATACAGAACCAGCATATTATCAAAAGAGAAAAGATTTTAAAATAGAAAGCATAAAAGAACCTAATATAAAGGAAGCAAAAGATATTGCCAAAGCAATGGTGAAAAATCCAAATTTAGCATCTAAACGTTGGGTAATAGAGCAGTATGATACGATGGTAGGGACACGAAACATGACAACAAACCGTCCTGCCGATAGTGGAGTGGCTAATATCAAGGGTAGCAAAAACGCTATTGCAATGACTTGCGATTGTAATTCACGCTACGTTTATTCTGACCCATTTGTTGGTACAGAGATGGCTGTTGCAGAGGCTGCTCGTAATATTGTTTGTACCGGAGGCGAACCTTTGGCTGTTACTAATTGTTGTAATTTTGGCAATCCTTACAAACCAGAAACTTATTGGCAATTTGTAAATGCTGTTAAGGGAATGGGCGAGGCTTGTAAGAAATTTTCTACTCCTGTAACGGGTGGTAATGTTTCATTTTACAATCAAGCAAGTATCAATGGCGTAGTTGAAGCGGTTATGCCTTCACCTGTGATTGGTATGATTGGAACTGTGGCAAAAGACAACCAAATGGGATTAGATTTCAAGGCAGAAAATCAAAATATTTATTTATTAGGCGAGGTTGTTAATGATATAAACTCATCTGAATACCTATATAGCTATCATGGAGTGAAATTAAGTGATGTTCCTTACTTTGATATGGATAAGGAATTCACTTTGCAACAAGCCGTTAAGGAACTTATAAAAAATAAAGTATTACAATCGGCACATGATGTTTCTGATGGTGGTTTGTTTATGAATCTTTTAGAGAGTGCAATGGTAAAAAATCTTGGATTTGAGATACAAACAGACAAAAGCGTTCGTTTAGATAGTTTTCTATTTGGAGAAAGTCAGTCGCGTATCGTTGTTACTATCAATGAGGATAAGAAAGCAGACTTTGAGGCGATACTTAATAAGTATAATGTACCTTGTCAAATGATAGGAAAGACAACTAATGGCAAGATTTCTATAGATGACGAAGATTTTGGCTGTGTTTGTGAGTATAAACAAGTATTTGACAACATCATTGGCGAAGAAATGGAAAAATAGAATTTGCCTTGATAAAATATAAGTATTTCTTTTATTTGCAATAACAAAAGGTGTGAAGTTTTATTTATTATATTCACACCTTTTCCATTTGTTTGATTACAATCTTATTCTACAACTAATTTTTGCGTTGTGTTGCCTATCTTAATATAATACACTCCACTTTCAAGGTCTTTTATATCAATAGTTTTATACACGTTATTATCTTTTATTTCTTTTACAACCTGTCCTAAACTATTAGTAATCGTTATTTCACCTTTGCCCTCAATCGTTACCTTGTCGTGTGCAGGGTTAGGATAGATTGTTATTGCATTTTTATGTGCAATTTCTTCTATTCCGCTACAATCTTCAATTATATCTGTAAAATCTTTCCAACCATCTGCCGACTTATAAGTTTCTTGTACCCCACAAGGAACAATAAAAACCTTATTTTCAGGAGTATTCAGAAATACATCGCCGTATGTTGATAAAGTTGGAG
>ONOZ01000131.1 GCA_900319595.1 uncultured Bacteroidales bacterium
TTAGCAGGTACAGGAGTTGAAAAGTATAGGGTATCAAAATAAACTTTATTCAGTTGTTTGAATTTATATTGAGATGCATTGTTAGCAAGTGTGAATGCAAGGTTATGAATATTCTCTGCAATAGCCTTGATACCGTCTGCACCATGATAAGCAGCCCACATACCTGATACTATTGCCATCAATGCCGATGCAGTACATATATTAGAGGTTGCTTTATCTCTTTTAATATGCTGTTCTCTTGTTTGCAATGCTAAACGGAATGCTTTATTGCCTTGTTTATCCAATGTAAGACCAATTATACGACCAGGAATATTTCTTTTGAACTCTTCAGTACAAGCCATAAAGCCAGCAGATGGACCACCAAAGCCCATAGGGTTGCCAAATCGTTGAGCAGTACCAGTAACAGCGTCTGCACCTAATTCACCCGGAGCAACCAATAACGCCAAAGACAATAAATCTGCACTAACAGCAACCTTAACACCTTGTTTGTGAGCGTTATCTATGAATTTTTTGTAATCATTTACTTCTCCAAAACAATTAGGATACTGAACAATAGCACCAAAGAAACTATTGTCTAATTTAACCTTTTGTGCATCACCAAAAACTAATTCTATATTCTTAGGTAAAGCACGAGTTTTGATAACGTCCTTGCATTGTGCAAATAGATTTTCATCAACAAAGAACTTGTTTATATTATCTTTGACTTGCTGACGGGAACGTGAATAATAAAACATCAACATTGCCTCAGCGTCTGCAGTTGCTTCGTCCAACAAAGAGCAGTTTGCCAATGGCATTTGAGTCATTGAAGCAATAACGGTTTGGAAAGTGAATAAAGCCTCCAAACGTCCCTGAGAAATTTCTGCTTGATAAGGAGTGTAAGAAGTATACCAACCAGGATTTTCCAAAATATTGCGTTGTAAAACACCTGGTAAGATAGTATTGTAATACCCCATACCAATATAAGAACGATATATCTTATTTTTTGCAGCAATACTTTTGATATGATTCAAATATTCGTATTCATTCATACCAAGTGGTAAGTCCAAATCTTTTTTCAAACGAATCTGTTTTGGAATCGTTTTATCAATCAATTCATCAATGCTTTTAACACCGATGGTTTTCAACATTTTCTTTACGTCAGCCTCTTGAGGACCATTATGACGCATAGCGAAATTATTTGTTATCATTATTTTAAAATGTTTATTATTATGAATCTATTTTTTAATCAAATTTCAGTGTGCAAAGATACTAATAATTATTTAATAAACAATAAAAAGGTTAAGATTTTATTTTCTCTTAGCCCTTTTGTATTTATGTTTTTCTGTAGCGTGCTACCTAACAACTATTTTTTTAGTTATCTTGCCTTTTTTCAGTCTTGTATGTTGTACGTATAAAGTTGTTACTAATCACCTTTTTCTGCTTTATTTTTAATATATGCTTATTATTTTGTCAATCACGCTAATAATTTTATTTTTCTGCGTAAAAAATTCACTAATCACACTAAGTATTCTACCCTTATCTAAATCATTAGTTTTCAAACGATTTTTTACTTTGCAAAGATACAAAAAAAATTTGAAAGTGCAAATAGAAAAAATAAAGAAATTTCGTAATTTTGCACCCGATTATAAAATGGCAACATATCTAAGGCAATGGACAACAATAAAAAATATATTTTGGCAATAGAATCCTCTTGCGATGATACTTCGGTTAGTATTATTGATACGGATTTCGTATGTCTTTCCAATATTACCGCGACACAAAAAATTCATTCAGAATACGGAGGAGTTGTTCCAGAAAGTGCTTCCAGACAACACGAAATAAATATTGTTCCTACCGTTATAAAGGCATTGAAACAGGCAGGAGATTTTTCTTTAAAGCAAATGTCGGCAATTGCTGTTACTACACACCCGGGCTTATTGGGAAGTCTTTTGGTAGGAGTAAGTTTTGCAAAAGGTTTAGCATTGAGTTTAAATATTCCTTTGATTGCATCAAACCATTTATCTGCACACGTTTTGGCTCATTTTGTGAAACGCAAAAAGGAAGATACGACAATAGATTTTCCATTCTTATGCTTGCTTGTTTCAGGTGGCAATACACAAATAATATTAGTCAAATCCTATAAAAATATGGAGATTATAGGGCAGACAATAGACGATGCGGCAGGTGAATGTTTGGACAAAAGTGCAAAGATTCTCGGTTTGCCATACCCGGGAGGTCCTCAAATAGACAAATTAGCAAAGACAGGTAATCCAAATGCATTGAAATTATCAAAAGCAAACATACCTGCTTATGATTATAGTTTTTCTGGTTTGAAAACAAGTATTTTATACACATTACGCGACAAATTAAAAGAAGATTCAGAATATATCACCAAAAATATAAACGATATTTGTGCGAGCGTTCAACAAACGGTTATAGATACTTTACTTATAAAATTTGAGAAAGCAATAAAGGATTTGAAAATAAAAAACATTGCTTTAGCGGGTGGAGTAAGTGCAAATAGTTTATTAAGGGAAAGATTTTTGGAATTAGGCAAAAAATATAATATTGATGCTTATATTCCTCCTTTTGAATATACAACGGACAACGCTGCTATGGTTGGTGCGGTTGGAGTATTCAAATATTTAAATAATGACTTTGATAGTATAGATGTTCAAGTACATGCAAGATAAAAATATAATAGTTATTGTCGGTTATATGCTATGTGGCAAAACATCTTTTGGAAAACATCTTGCCAAGCAATTAGGTTACGATTTTTTTGATACCGATACGGAATTAGAAAACAAATATCAAATAAGTGTTAATTCACTAATTAGCAAAGACGAGAAGGATTTTAGAAACAAAGAGTCTGAGATTTTGAATTGGTTATTATTTTCTAAAGATAAGGCTGTAATTGCGACCGGTGGAGGCTTACCTTGTTATAATAACAATATGCAAAAAATCAAAGAACTGTCTTATAGTATTTATCTACAGGCAGATGTGGATTTGATTATGGCAAGATACTCATTTAGTAAAAGAAGACGTTTTCTTTTAGAAGGTAAAACTCACGATGAATTGCAGACATACATTGAAGAGTCGTTAAAACAGCGGGAGTCTTACTACTTATTGGCAGACGAAATTATTGATGCCAAAAATATAAAGTTGTCAAAAGGCAAAATTCAATAATTTCTATTTAACAAATTCACTATTTAACCAAAATAACTAAACATCTACTCGCTTGCCAAAACTCATTGGCAGAACTTATTACGATGGAAGATGGTTTTGAAGCAGAACCCTGAAAAGCATAAGAGTTTTGAGGGTGTGGAGTTAGCAATTCTACTTTCTGACCCGTCAAAGGAATTTCACTAAGATTGCGAATATCCACTTTTTGCATCATACTAACATCACCATTAGACGCCATTGTTATAGTTTTACCAATGCCAATAAAACCTCCTTTGGTGTCAATCAATCCAACTTGCTTTAATTCTTTTTTTGTACCAACAATAAAATATCCGCTATACCTCTCGTCTTCAAGTTTTGCCAAATCTTCTTTATGTTTCTTGCTCTCCTCTTGCAATTTAGTTACTTGACCATTTAGATTATCCAATTGAATGTTTTTATTTTTCAAATCCTCTGTCAAAGTTGCAATTTGGTTTTCTCCATTTATGACCTTCTGATTCAATTCATCTATTTTGGCTTGCAATTCAATGGCTCTACTATCTTGTTTTTTAGCTTTTGCAAGTTGAGATTGAATATAAGCGATTCGTTGTCTATTTTTTTGCAATAAATCGGCAATAGCATTGATTTGAAGTTCTATATGCTCTACAACGTTTTCAGTTATATTCGCATCCGAAGAAGTAATTTGACGCAATTCTGCATATTGAGAAGTAATTTTCATTAAATTTTCATCAATATCTTTCATTTGAGCTTCCAATGTTTCGGCCTGCTGAATTTGTGCATTCAAAAGTATATTGAAAGAATCCTTCAAATGCTCTTCTCTTAGACGTTGCTCTTCTTTGCTTGTGCAAGAAACACAGACTAATGCCGAAATGGCAATCGTAAGTACTATAAACTTTTTCATATTAAACGAATTTTACAATTTTATTCTTTTTTTGAACGCTTTTTTTTGATATATGGCCAAAGTATTACACCTGCCAATACCAATATTATCAATACAGAACTTATATAAGCAATAGTATTACCTTTTTTTAGTATGTCGCTTTGGCAAATAAACTCTACTGTATGGTTACCACTCGGTATATAAAGTCCTCTAAGTACATAATTAGCACGGAAATATGGTACTTCCTTGCCATCAATATAAGCATGCCAAGAATCTTTATAGAATATTTCTGAAAATACAGCAATTTGGTCTGTTGTAGAAGACGTTTTATAAGTCAAATGCGTTATATCGTTTATATCTTCTTTTACAATATTGATTTTTGCAGAAGTATCTTTTTTAGCAATCTCTTTTACAATATCTTTGTATTCCTCGTTGATAATTGCTGTTCTATGTGGAGCAAAATTATCTAATGCCAAAATTTCTTCATCTGCATTTTTAACCCATTTGATATTATCAACAAACCACGCTGCACCCAAAGCCTCGGTATTTTCTATAAAATTATCATTAGAAAGTAAGATATAACGAGTATCAAGCATATTCAAAACTCCAAAATTAGGCGTAGGAATATTAGGATTGTCCTTATATTGATAATATAATTGCCTTACCTGATTGTTATTTAGCAATGTAGAATCGTCAATATCCTTTTGATTGTATCTTGTATTGGTTAAATAAAAATCTATTATATCTTGGTAACGTTGTAACTTCACGGCAGAATAACCTCCAATAGAAGGCATAAAGTAGGAATTAGATGCATCGTTAAAAGTATTCTTAGATAAGTCATAAACTCTAAAATGGTCAATTTTGTTTCTATCAACTATTTCCAAAATTGCAGATTCTGCGTTTGTAGCAATAGGGGTAAATTCTCTTTTATATCTAAACGAATCTTTATTAACATATCTGCTATCCACACCCCACAAATCTACAACAGCCAATAACCCTATTACACAAACGGTTATTACACTCTTTTTGATTTTTCCTTTGTCTTGTAAAAACAATACTACAAAAGATAGGATTATAAAGATAAAAGAACGCAGTGCATCTGCTCTAAACATCGCTTCTCTATCCTCTTGCAGTGCCGTAATAAAACTTTGTCCTAATTCTCTTTCAAAAATAGCGTCTTTTGAACAAGAGAAATCTGAAAACATTGTAGGTACAAGCCATGCTAACAAACAAATACCACCCGTAAATGCCACACTAATATATAATGATAAAGTCTTGCGTTTATTATTTTCGCTTTCAATAAAGTGTTTTAAACCAATAATAGCAGCAATACACATTGTAACGTTGGCAATTACCAAAGCCATTGATGGAGTGCGGAATTTGTTATACATAGGCAAGTGATAGAATAGCCACGAATTGAAACTCATAAAATTGCTACCCCAAGACAAAACAATAGAAATAATGGTTGCAATCAAAAGCCACCATCTCCATTTGTTATTAAGCACAAACAATCCTAAAATTGCCAAAAACATCACAATAGCACCAAAATACACAGGACCAGCAGTAAAAGGTTGCTCGCCATGATAAGTATTTTGTATATAAGAATTTGCAAGTTGTTGAAATGCTTGTTGATTTTGATTTTTAGGAGCAGTTGATTGCAATTCTCTTATACGATTTTGCATTTGTTTAGAATCTTGTGAATGCAATCTTGTGTCTGCAGAACCACCTCCTTTGTAATCTGGAATTAACAACGTCATAGTTTCTCCCCTACCATACGACCAACTAAATGCATAATTTATATCCAATCCTTTTTGATTTACGTTTTGCTTATTCTCGTTTGGATAAACCGTCAATTCACTTCCACCACGCATAGTATGTTTAACGTATTCGTTATTTATAAGGAGATGACCAGTTAATGGCAAAACAGATAACAACGCACCAATAACCAGAACAGCACTACTCTTTGCAAAATCTTTTATTGTTTTTTCTTTAATAGCAAACACAAAATAAGACGCAGTCAAGACAATTGCGGTCAAAAGTGTATAATAAGTTATTTGTATATGATTAAATGTCAATTGCAATCCCAAAGATATTGTAAAGACAAGGAAACCAATGAGATATTTTTTCTTAAAAGCAAGAATCATACCTGCCAATACGGGAGCCATCGTTGCCATTGCCCATGCCTTGGTTATATGTCCTACATTGATTAAAATTATGTTGTATGTTCCCAATGCGTAAATTAGACCTGCAAACAAGGCAAGCCAAGGAGTTACCCCCATACATATCATAAAAACATAAAAGCCTAATGCTAATAAAAAGAAAACGCCTAAACTGTGTGTAGAATCAAATAAGTTTAATGGGGATATCAATAAATCAAAGATATTACCGTGTTTTTCGTAAGCAATTTGATAAGATGGCATACCAGAAAACAGATTTGGAGCCCATTCTCCCAAATTTCCCGTCATTTTTTGGTTGTCTTCTTGTGCTTTATACATACCCGGAAATTGTAACATATCGGTTTGAGGTAGTATCTTGCCGCCCAAAATTGGCGAAAAGTAAATCATACTTGCTACAATCAATAGTATTATAGCCAATACGTGAGGTAAATATTTCTTATAGTTCATTTGTTTAAAAAGTTTATATATTTCATTTTGCAAAGATACGAAAAAATTAGAAATTAGTAATCAGAAATTAGTTATTTTTTATTTACATTTTAAGTTTTTTTTCAAATTCTCATTACCAATTATTTGGGGAGGGGCGGCGGCGTTCTTTGGGGTGGGGTTTTTGTTTGTTGTTTAGGTGCATTAGAGTTTGTTTAGTGTTTATTGACCCCAAAATTTCTGTTTCCAATATTCACTTCCTAAACCACTAAAAAATTAAAAAAATTGCGAAAGCACTCTTTTTTTATCTTCTATATTATTAATTATATTATTGTCCGTAATTTTTACAGATGCTTCTGAAATTTTTACATTTTGGTGGCTGTAATTTTTTCCATCATAAGATTTTTATCTATGCAACCACAAAGTCCCATTTTTTGTCTTTGGTTCGCCCCGAGAGTTGTCATATTTTATTAAATAGACGTATGTGCCTTTTTCTGCAATTTTGCCTTTAATTCTACCGTCCCAACCAATTGTTATATCTTTTGATGAAAACACTTTTGCACCACTGCGAGAAAATATTTGTAATTCATAGTTTAGCACTTCTTTATAAGCAGGTTTGAAAATTCTAAGACTTTCCTCATTACTCAACGGCTCAAAGGCATTAGGTACAAATAATTCTTCGTCCATATCCTCTATTTTCTCCGTTTTTTTATTATAATCAATTTCCGTATTTTCAATACTTTGTTCAATTGTTTTTGTTTGATTATCATTAGTTTGCAAAGTATTCTCAGCAATAACTACATTTTCTATATTACTTTCTTTTATTGTTTTCGTATCATCATTTATAGTAGTATTGTAATCAATGTTTATAACCTCTTGTTGCACAGATAATTCTTTATCAATAATTTTATTTTCAATTTCCTTTGATGGTTGCAAAGAAACATCACTTATTGAACTTGCAGTAATTTTATAATTAAAATTATCATCTATTTTATTTTCAATATTTTGAGTGATAATTTTATTATTCTTCGGTATTATTTTTGTAATCACTCTGTTGCTTTTGTTAGGAACTAATACTACTGCTACAATAGCCAACAATAAGACAATGCTACCTATGATAGTCAAGGGTTTTATATAAGAAAATTTTTTCTTTACTATTTTCTTTTCAATATTGTCCCATAATCTACTATCAGGTTGTTCTTTGTAGTCTTGCAATCTGTGTTTTAGTTGCTCAAAAATTCTATCTTCATTATTCATATCAAAAATCCTTTCTTATTTATTATAATTCATAAAACTATCTACCAATTTCTTTTTAGCACGAGAACACATTGAACGCACGGTTGGCACTTCTAAATCTACCATTTGTGCAGTTTCTTCCCACGACAAGCCCTCTATTTCGCTCATAACCAATACCATTCTCTCTTTATCACCTAACCTTTGCAAGCACTCTAATAATTGTTGATTAGAAAACTCTTCAAAAACCAAACTTTCTACACTTTGCGTTGAATCATCAGCTATCTCTACCCGTTGATATTTGTCTTTTCTATCTCTATAATAATTCCACGCCACACGCATAAAGAACTTTCTTAACCAACCCTCAAAACTTCCTAAAAATGAGTACTTTTCCAAAGAATAATACAACTTAATAAATGCTTCTTGAAATATATCCTCGGCATCTTCTTGGCATTTAGCATTTTTTCTACACACTCCAAACAACACAGAAGAATATCTATCGTACAGCATTCTCTGATACTTGGCTTCTTTTCTTATACAACCCTCTATTATTTCCTTGTCGCTAATGTCCATACCCAAGCAATAGACACATTTTTTGATTATTTTTTGCAGAAGTAAAGGAAAAATTACTGAATATTAGATAAATCCAAATTCTTTGGAAGAAAATCTTTGACATCTTTACCAAACAATATCATTTCCCTAATAAACGATGAACTAATTGCAGTTTCTTGTTTATCGGCAAGTAGGAAAACCGTCTGAATTTTACTATCTAAAACGGTATTGATATCTGCTATATTTTTTTCGTATTGAAAATCCAAAGTATTACGTATTCCCCTAATAATAAAATCTATATTGTTTTTCTTGCAATAGTCTGTTGTCAAACAATTATATGAATCCACCTCAATTGTTTGGTAATCTTTGAAAGTCTCTTCCAACCATTTTAAGCGTTGTTGCAAAGAAAACATAGTTTTTTTTGAGGTATTCTCCCCTATTGCCACAACAATTTTATCAAACATAGGTAAGGCCTTGTTTATTATTGATACATGACCTTTAGTTATAGGGTCAAACGAGCCGGGAAATAATGCTACTGCCATACTAATACGCTGTTTTTCTTTTATTAGGCTTTGTTTTGTAATTTTCTACCTCTTCGTTAATTACATATATGATTTTAAAAGAAAGATATTGCGATTTGAAATCTCTTTTCCATGTGCGATACAGATCATCATCTGAGTTATATGAATTAAAAAACTCAACATCCTTTTTTATAGGCAACAAAGAATATTGCCAACGAACATCAAATTTGAAATTTCTCCAAATATTAAAACGAAAATCGGCAACAAAACTTAAATCATTTTTTTTGAAATTATGATTTGTAATATTCACAGGTCTATCCATACCGTTAATCATAGTATCTGCCAATTTCCAACGCTCTTTTGTATCAATCATTCTACCGTATTGCAACCCAACTCCCAAAGTTGCCCCCGCACGCTTATCAACATAGTGAATCATAAACGGAATATCTATATACGTCAAATCGCATCTGTATTCAAATGGGTCTAATATATAGACATTTTTTGCACCTCGCTGAGTAAAAAGTATTTCTGTGGATAATTGAAAACCCTCTTCTGTTTTGTCGGGAATAATTGGCATCATAACTCCAAAACCTCCCGTAAATCCTGTATGTTTGAAACCATATAATTCATCTCCATCTATTTGCGAAATAACAAAACCAGCTGACACATTGGCTTTAAATAATTGTGCATTAGCGTTTTGTGTAATTATCAAAACTATAGACGAAATTATAATTGCAATACTTCTTTTTATTTTTTTCATATCATATTCCTTTTGCACAATAAATAAAACGAAAAAATAATTACTTTATTTTGTATTCAATACTCGTGATAGCAATTCTTTTTCTATCTTATCTTTAGAAGTAATACTTTGCGATGCCCAAGCAATAAGTGTATCTAATCGTTTTTCTTCACTCAAATGCCAATCAATCTTGCTATTACGCAATTTGTCGGTAAGATAATGTAAAGTGATTGCGGCAGATACTGAAATATTAAAACTTTCAGTAAAACCATACATCGGTATTTTCATAAAACAATCGGCATTTTGTATTGCCTGCTGCGAAATACCTTCAACCTCACTTCCAAAAACTATTGCTGTCTTTTGAGTTATATCCACTTGTTGCAAATCTATATCATTGTCGTGTGGCATTGTGGCAATAATCTTGTAGCCCTCCGCTCTTAAATCATCAAAGCATAATTTAGTATTATTGTCCCCCGAGTTATATTTTCTTATATTCAACCACTTATTTGCTCCTAATGAAATATCATCTGTAACCGAAAATTTATTATTGTTTTCCACTACCCTAACTTCTTGCAAACCCAGACAATCACAGGTTCTTAGTACTGCAGATGCGTTTTGTGCTTTGTGAATATTCTCTATTACGGGTACAAACCAATCAGTACGCAAATCTATAACCTTTTCTATTGTCTGTCTTCGCTCTTGGGTTATGATATTACATAAAAGTGAATAATATTTTTGCTTATTTGAAATATCTAAATCTCTATATGTCATCGTCCCTTTCAATTAGATTGCAAAGATACGAAAATTTAATAGAATATTATAGATTTTTGTTTTACAATCTTGCAATTAACTCGTTCTCGTCAATTGTTTCACTACATTTAAAGTGTTTTAGAGGACATTCTTTTTTGCCATGAAGGTTACATGGTCGGCATTGCAAGTTTTCTTTTGTTTCTATAACGACACTATTATCTGAAAGAGGGTAAAATCCAAAGGTTTTAACCGTTGAACAAAACACCGCGGTTACAGGACTATTCATAGCACTACATAAATGTAACGGAGAAGAATCGCAAGTAAAATTCATACGAGCGTTTTGCATCAAAGCAGCCGACTGTAATAAGGACAATTCTCCCGCAAGATTGATTATATTGTTATTATTGAGTTTTTTACGAATTTCTTCACATAAATTCCAATCACCTTTGGAGCCAAGCAAATATAAATATCTGTCCTCTTTCAAATGCTTAAATACATTAGCCCATTTATTTATGGATAAGCGTTTGGTAATCCATAAAGACGACGGCGAAAGTGTGTAATATACGCCTTTGTTATATATATTGACTTTTTCATAATCTGTTTTGGAAGGATAAAGTTTTGGCAATACTCTTTCTTTTTCGCATAAATCTTCAATCAAAAGCAAATTTCTATCAATTTCGTGCATCCCATCTTTAATTATATGAGACTTTTTGATTTTGAAACATATAGATAACGGATTTTTATTAAAACCTGCCGTAATCTTCGCTCCTGCCAATACGGTTATGAGCCCAGAAGACAAAAATCTTTGCAAATTAAAGATATATGTATAACGTTCTTGCCTTACTTGCTTTATAATATTGAATAAATTCTTATACTTACCATTTTTTTTATTCCAAACTATAACTTTACGAATAAAAGGGTGGTCTGTAAATAAAGATTGATTTGGATTTTTTACTAATATATCAATGCTATAATTAGCAAAATCCTTGTGTAGTTTTTCTATAAGCGATGTTGCAAGTATTACATCTCCTATAGAAGCAGTCTGCAAAACAAGTATTTTCTTTATTTCCATTTACAATAAACAGCAGAGAATTTACCTAAAAAATGTTTTAAGCAAATCTCTGCCAATAGTAATAATTATTAAAACATTTAATTTAGCTTAACGCTCAAACTCACTATTCAACAAAAATATTCCAGCCGTGTTTATCCTCTATAGAACCGTCCTGAATACCTTTCAACGTTTCGTACAATTTAGTTGAAATAGGACCGGGTTCTGCACCCCATTTATATGTTTTACCTGTCTCTCTATCCACTATTTCATTGATAGGAGAAACTACAGCAGCCGTTCCACAAGCAGCAACTTCAGAAAATTCTGCCAATTCTTCTACTGCAATAGGACGTCTTTCTACTTTCATACCCAAATCTTCGGCAATCTGACACAAAGACATATTAGTAATTGAAGGAAGTATGGAGGTAGATTTTGGAGTAACGTAAGTATTATCTTTGATACCAAAGAAGTTTGCTGCACCAGCCTCATCAATAAACTCGTGTGTAGCAGCATTCAAATAAATACAATTAGAATAACCTTCTTTTACTGCTCTTTCACCTGAAACCAAAGAAGCCGCATAGTTACCACCAACTTTGTATTTGCCTGTTCCAAATGGAGCTGCACGGTCATAGTCTTTTGCAATTTGGAAACGAACAGGTTTGAAACCAGATTTGAAGTAAGGTCCAACAGGACAAGCAAAAACCATAAATAAATACTCTTTAGCAGGATGCACACCCACTTGAGCACCTGTTCCTACCAATATAGGACGCAAATATAAAGAAGCACCTGAACCATATGGTGGAATAAAACGCTCATTTAACTTAACAACTTTTTTACAAGCCTCAACAAATAACTCCTCAGGTGGTTCTGCCATCATAACTCCCTGTGCTGACGAAATCATACGGCGAGCATTTTCGTAAGGACGAAACATTCTTATTTTGCCATCAACACCACGGAACGCTTTCATTCCTTCAAATGCAGCCTGTCCATAATGTAAAACAGTAGCAGCCATGTGCATTGTAATTTCCTCAGAAGAAGATACTTCTAATTCTCCCCATTTGCCATCTCTATAATAGCAACGTACGTTGTAATCTGTTTTGTAGTAGCCAAAACCTAAACTACCCCAATCTATATTTTCCATTATTTTACTATTTTATTGTTAATTTAATATATCGTTAAAAACTTTTGCAAACTTACAACATTTTTATCAATCAACAAATATAAATGCTAAATTTTCTTTTATCCCAATGTCCTATCTGCTAAAATCATTTTCTTGTAGGAAAAAGTCCTCTTTGTTGCGATTCGTTTGGCGTATAGTCATCATTCTTTTCTGTTTTATTGCGAGGTAATACATTGTGTTTTAATTTCTTCCACCTACCATTTTCAAAATATAAACCAACCACTTCTCCCGATGGCACATAATACTGTTTCAATCCGTCCATTCCTAATGTAGCAGGCTCTAAATCATCAAAAAATATCATCTTTTCTTTTTTTGTTTCATTAGGAACTGTCTCAAACGGTTGGGCTTTATGAAATACTGTACTCTTTGCCTTTTGATTTATCACAATATCATAAAATTGTTCGCCATACTGCAA
>ONOZ01000133.1 GCA_900319595.1 uncultured Bacteroidales bacterium
AAATAGATAAGATATGAAAAAGATTGTAATATTTTTAATTTGTGGAGTTTTATCTATATTTGCCTTTTCTCAAGATTATAGATGCGATCATGTTGATAAACAATATGCCGTAATTATTAATGGTGGTTATCAGAATGATAATATTGTGGTTACATATAACTTAGACGAGAATGCAAACGGAGTATTTATTATTTGCGATATGCAAGGCAAAGAGCGAGCTTATCAAAGAAAGTTTGCAAGGAAATAGGGGCGAGCAAACAATAAATATAAACAAATTATCTTCAGGCAATTACTATTATAAGGTAATATGTGCTGAAGAAACTATAAAAACAGACAAATTAGTAATAATCAAATAATAGGAGGAAAGTAAAAATGAAAAAAATGTTTTTTATGCTGTGTGCAATTGTATTGGCATTTGGGAGTTTAAGTAATGTCAAGGCACAGGATTTTGTTAAGGGGAAAGTACATCTTTACGCAATAGGTGATACTATTGGTGATAGAATCGTAATTCATCAAGGCGAAACAAAGAGGTTGGTCGGCTATATATCTGTGATAGACAGTATAGAGGCAAAAAATCATAAGACTGTGAAGACCCTTTGGGACGATACGGATTATTTGTTGGAAAAACTCATGTCGGATTTAGATAAACGGCATGAAGCGGAGAAAAAGAAATCCTTTAAAGGTCGGACAGACACACTTTACATTGTTGCAGACTCTATTGCTGTAGAAAGATTGGTGGAACCGACAAGTGATGGAAAAGATTCTTATAGTAGAGGAGTATTTTTGTATAAAGATGGGCAAGTAAGTCTTTGGACATCATCTGGAGAGAATAATCATTGGGATGAGGCATTGGATGCTCTATCATATGCTTGGGACGGAATTAAATTATCTAAAGAAATGGCAAAAGAAACCAAAGTTGCAAAAAAGAGAAAGTATGCAGAAATTATGAAAGTAGATTTTGCTTTTGGCTATGGATATTTGAATTTTAGTGAAGATGGTTTGTTTTCTACACCCCCGGCAAATGACCCTTACGCATTGAAATGGTCAAATAAATGGGACTTTATATTGAAATTTAATTTCTTCCCTCAAAGTTGTGTATCTTTTTCAACGGGGATTGGTTTGCAAAGTAATGTTTTTCGCTTTGATGATGGTTTTGATATAAATGTGTTCAATTATAACCCTACAGATATTTCAAAGGAGAAAAGCAAACTTGTGGCACGATACATAACAGTTCCTTTGATTGCTAATTTTAGAGTAGCAGAGCATGTGGGTATTCATGCCGGCTTTTTAGGAGGGATAAATTATCGTTGCAAACATACGGGATTTAAACGTCAATTTAAGTTAGACGGAGAAACAATAGAGCAATCTACAGGTAGTCATTTCAAGGATTTCAATACTTTTAAAGCAGATGCGATGTTTGGAGTAGAGTTATATGGCGTAACATTTTATGTGTCACACGCTTTGACGAATATGTTTAAAGATTCTTATAATAAAGAAGCCTATCCTTTTGCATTCGGAATACTTTTAGGTATGTAATACGTGTTATAAAAATAATGTTAATTACAGGAGTGGTATTTTCAAGTTATATCAAGAAGATATCACTCCAAATTTTATTATAAAAGATGTTATATTTGACGTTTTAAAATAAATTTTGTAATTTTGCACCTCAAATTAAATGCTTCGTTTGATAGTTATATAAAAAAAACAATTTAAAACAATTATAATAAAGATGGCAAAAGAAAAGAAATTTTTAACTTGCGACGGTAATCAGGCAGCTGCTCATGTTGCTTATATGTTCAGTGAGTGTGCTGCAATTTATCCTATCACACCGTCATCTCCTATGGCCGAATATGTTGATGAATGGTCGGCTAATGGAAGAAAAAATTTGTTTGATGAAACAGTTAAATTGGTAGAAATGCAATCTGAGGCTGGTGCTGCAGGAGCAGTGCATGGTTCTTTACAAGCGGGTGCTTTGACAAGCACTTTTACAGCATCACAAGGATTGCTATTGATGATACCAAACATGTATAAGATTGCAGGCGAGATGCTACCTGGCGTATTTCATGTAACAGCAAGGACAATTGCTTCTCATGCTTTGAGCATCTTTGGAGATCATAGTGATGTTTATGCTTGCAGACAGACAGGATTTGCAATGCTTTCTTCTTCTTCTGTACAGGAATCAATGGATTTGGCTGGTGTTGCTCATTTAGCAGCAATCAAAGGTAGAATCCCATTTTTACATTTCTTTGATGGATTCCGTACTTCTCACGAAATACAGAAAATAGAGGCGTTATCTAATGAAGATATGATGCCTTTGGTTGATTGGGACGCAATAAAGAGATATAAAAACAACGCTTTAAATCCTGAACATCCTGTAACAAGAGGTACAGCACAGAATCCTGATGTATTCTTTCAGGCGAGAGAGGCTATAAATCCTTTCTATGAGGCGATACCTGACATAGTAAATCACTATATGCAGGAAGTTGGCAAGATAACAGGCAGAACACACAAACCTTTTGAGTATTATGGCGATCCTAATGCAGAGAACGTTATTGTAGCTATGGGTTCTGTTTGCGATACTATTAAGGAAACAATAGATTATTTAGCAAAACAAGGTCAGAAGTTAGGTCTTGTTACTGTACATCTATATCGTCCATTCTCTAAGAAATATTTCTTTGATGTATTACCAAAGAGTGTTAAGTGCATTTGTGTACTTGACCGTACAAAAGAATGTGGTGCAGCAGGCGAGCCTTTGTATTTGGACGTTATTGAGATGTTCAATGATTGTAATCAAAGACCGATGATTATAGGTGGTCGTTATGGATTGTCTTCTAAGGATACTACTCCGGCACAGATGATTGCTGTTTTTGAGAATTTAGCATCTGCTACTCCAAGAAATGGATTTACTGTTGGTATTGTTGATGATGTAACTAACTTGTCATTAAATGTTGGCGAGGAAGTATCAATGGCAACTGCAGGTACATTTGAGGCGAAATTCTATGGCTTAGGTGCTGACGGTACTGTGGGAGCAAACAAGAATAGTATTAAGATTATTGGAGACAACACTAATAAATATTGTCAGGCTTACTTCTCTTATGATAGCAAAAAGTCGGGTGGATTTACTTGTTCACACCTTCGTTTTGGTGATAACGTAATCCGCTCTCCTTATTTGGTAACTACTCCTGACTTTGTGGCTTGTCATGTATTCTCTTATTTGCGTCAGTACGAGGTGTTGAAAGGAATAAAGACGAATGGTACATTCCTATTAAATTCTATGTACAATGCAGAAGATACAGTTAAACATTTACCTGTAAAGATTAAGAAGATATTAGCAGCAAACAATGTTAATTTCTATATCATCAATGCGACAAAAATAGCAGAAGAGATAGGATTGGGTAATCGTACAAATACTATTTTGCAAAGTGCTTTCTTTAAAATTGCAAATGTAATCCCTTACGAATTAGCCGTTGAAAAGATGAAAGAGGCTATCGTCAAATCTTACGGAAAGAAAGGCGAGAACATTGTAAATATGAACTATGCGGCAGTAGATAGGGGAGGCGACGTTGTCAAGGTTGAGGTTAAGAAAGAATGGTTAGATGAAGATGAATCAAAAGACGCAATTGTGAATAACCATCCTGATTTTATAAAGAATGTTGTTGATGTTATCAATGCACAAGAGGGAGATTCATTACCTGTTTCTGCATTTGTTGGTAGAGAAGACGGAACATTCCCTAATGGTACTTCACAATATGAGAAGCGTGGCATAGCATCTCATGTTCCTATTTGGAAAGCAGAGAATTGTATCCAATGTAACCAGTGTGCTTTGGTATGTCCTCACGCTGCGATTCGTCCATTCCTTATCAATGCAGATGAAGAAAAACAACTTCCAAATGGTACGGAAACATTGAAGGCAATTGGTAAAGAGTTTGCTGAGTTAAAATTCCGTATGCAAGTATCTCCATTGGATTGTACAGGTTGTGGCAACTGTGCTGATGTTTGTCCTGCTAAGACAAAGGCTTTAGAGATGGTGCCTATGACAGAAGACAATCAAGACAAACAACGTTGGGATATTATGATTGAGAAAGTATCTAACAAGGCGAACTTAACAGACATTACTAAGAATATCAAGAATTCTCAATTTGCACAACCTTTGTTTGAATTTTCAGGTGCTTGTGCAGGTTGTGGAGAAACTCCATACGTTAAGTTGATTTCTCAGTTGTTTGGACCAAGAATGATGGTAGCCAACGCTACAGGTTGTTCTTCTATTTATTCTGCATCTTGTCCATCTATGCCTTATACAACAGACACTAATGGTAGAGGTCCTGCTTGGGCAAATTCGTTGTTTGAGGACTTTGCAGAGTTTGGTCTTGGTATGGCGACAGCAACAAGAAAGATGAGAGATAGAGTTGAAACTAAGACAAGAAAACTTTTGTCTATACCTCACGCACAGCAAAGAGTAAAAGATGCTGCTCAAAAATGGTTGGACAATAAGGACTTGACAACTTCTGAGGCTTTCGCTATTGCCAAAGAATATGAAGAGGCGTTAATGTGGAGTATTTCTACACAAGACGAACTTATTGCTTTCTTGGAAAGTATGCAAAAGGAACATGCTAATGAGATTTTTGAACCTTATGGCATTACTTGGGCTGAAAAACTTGCACAAGAGAAAGTTGCCA
>ONOZ01000134.1 GCA_900319595.1 uncultured Bacteroidales bacterium
ATATTTTTATGCAAGAAATAAAGGATTTGCAAGATAAAGGATTTACGCCACAGGACAACCTACTTATTTCTAGAAAAGCAAATTTGATTTTACCTTCTCATCGTTTGGTGGATGCCGCTAACGAAAAAAATAAGGGAGATAGAAAAATTGGCTCAACATTGAAAGGTATTGGACCAACATATACAGACAAGATTGCAAGAGTCGGACTTCGTATTGGAGATTTGTTTGTAAAAGATTTTACCGAAAAATATAATACTTTAAAACTTTCTCATATTCGCTCTGTTGAGGCTATGGGTTACAAAGTAGAGGACTTCAAAATAGAGGATAAAACCTTTGAAGAGTACGAAAATCTTTGGTTACAAGCCACGCAAGAGTTGAAAAAACTTTCTATAATAGATACAGAATACTATATAAATGAGCAGTTACGCGAAGGGAAAAAGATTTTGGCAGAAGGTGCTCAGGGAACAATGTTAGATATTGACTTTGGCTCTTATCCTTTTGTAACTTCCTCTACTACAGTTTCGGCAGGAGTATGTTCGGGTTTGGGAGTATCGCCACAAAATATTGGCAGGGTATATGGGATAGCCAAAGCATACTGCACACGTGTAGGACAAGGACCATTTCCAACAGAATTGTTTGACCAGACTGGCGAAGAACTTTGCCAAAAAGGGCATGAATTTGGTTCGGTTACAGGCAGAAAACGTCGTTGTGGCTGGTTGGATATGCCGGCATTGAAATACGCTTGTATGATAAACGGGGTAACGGATTTGATGCTTATGAAAATTGACGTTATGGATACTTTTGAAACAATCAAGATATGTACTCAGTATGTTATAGATGGCAATAAAACTGAAAAACTTCCGTTTAGTTTAGAAGAGCAAATATCTCCTGTGTTTGAAGAGTATAAAGGTTGGCAACAAAGCGTAACAAAAATAAAGCAATATGAAGATTTGCCAACGCAAATGCAAGAGTATATTTCTGCAATAGAAAAAATGACGGGTTTGCCTGTAACAATGGTTTCGGTATCACCTGATAGAGAAGATACAATAATTAGAAATAAATAATTGATATACAATATGAAACGCTTGATATTTACACTTATGTTTGTTATGCTTACAATGAGTTTGTCGGCACAGCAAAAACTACGTTTAAGTGAAGTTCCGCAAGAGGTACGTATGGGATTGGAAAACACCTATACAGATTACAAATTAGAGGGTTGGTACTTTGAGACGGGTCAATACGTTGCCAAAATCAATATAGATAACAACACCGGAAGAGTATTCTTTACAGCAACTGGTAATTGGCAATATACCATTTTTGATATCAAAGAAGAGGAATTGCCTACTTTGGTTGATGATTATTTTATAAAGAATTATCCGGGTTATAGAGTAAAGAAATCTCAGTATGTGGAAGATTTGAGTGGTGATAACTATTATCGGTTAATCATTTCAATGAAAGGCGTTGGGCAGACAGAATACGAAATGATTTTTGACCCTCGTGGCAACCTTACCAAGACAAATGCTCCAGACCCTGACTTTGTTAAAAAAGACTATATAGAGCGTTTGAATCCTGAGGCTATAGAATATCGTCAAAAGAAGATGGCAGAGCGTGAAGGTATTGTAGGAGAGGGAGTTGAAGTGAATATTGAAAAACAAAAAGCCAAAGATAAAAGTAGTAAAGAGGTAAAACTTTCTACTCAAGACGAATTAGATGAGCCTAAAATACCAGAAGAAGTTACAGCTGCTTTTAAAAAGAAATTTCCTCGTGCTGAGGCAAAATCTTGGAAACAGGAAGGCGACAACTATCGTGCAACTTACGACAAGCGTGGCACACAAGCCGAGATTCTTATGCAAAAAGACGGCACAATTATCTCTACTACAACCAATGTTGATAAAGCACGTTATCCGCGTTTGATAACTAAGGACTTGGAGATTAGATATCCAAAAGCCAAAGTGGAGAAATTCCAAAAAATAGACTATGATATGAAATACAAAAAGAGTGTAACTGACAAGAAATTGGACACTTATTATTATATAGAACTAACTGAGAAAATCAAAGGCAAGAAAGACAAAAAAACTATTCGTTTAACTTACGACAAATCCTATAAATTTCAAGGTTTGGCGGGAAGTGATGACGATTATGCCGATGAGGACTAATCAATATGCGTAAAACAAAAGGCTTGCTTGTAATATTGTTGTTGTTTTCTTTTACAACAGTTTATTCGCAAAACCAAATAGAGTATCGTTCATTGCAGGGGAGAATCTTTCCCGAGCATCCTGATGATGTTGTATTGATTGATAGTGTGGTATTTACTCATAAGGGTATGATAATGTATTGTGATAGTGCCATATACAACCAAAAGGAGAATTATTTTGACGCATACAATAACATAAAGATGTTTCAAGGCGACTCTATTTCGTTATTTGGCGATGTTTTGCATTATGATGGTAACACAAAGATAGGAGATTTGAGAGGCAAGCAAGTAATTATGCAAGACAATGATGTAACTATGCTAACCGATTATATTGTCCTTGACCGTAATGTAAATACAGTTAGTTATTACTCCCAAGCCACAATTTTCAATACGCAAGATACATTGAAAAGTAAAGAAGGTGTGTATTTTATTGACGATGAGTCTTTTCAGTTTTATCATAATGTTAGACTTTTTGGTCAAGAAGGAAGACTAAATTCGGACTCACTTTTTTATAATACCAAAACTAATCAATGCGAATTTTTTGGAGATTTGGCACGATTGATAATTTACCAAGACACAACTCACACAGATACAACTTTGGTCATAACTAAACAAGGTTCTTATAATACAAAAACTGAAGAAATCTATTCCTACGCTCGCCCTTTGATATATACACAAAACAAGTTGATAACGGCAGATACTCTTTATTACGATAAAAAAAATAAAAATGGATACGCTTACAATAATATATATGTAGAGGACACCATAGAGAAGATGTTTTTGAATGCTAACTCGTTACTATTGAATACTATAGATACAACTTCCATTGCTATAATAACAGATAGTCTTTTGTTGCGAGAGGTGGATAAAAAAGATACACTTTATTTTCATTCCGATACTATTAAAGTACTGATGGACACAAGTTTTCAGGTTAAAGATTTGTTTGCTTTTGAGCATTGCAAGTTTTATAGAAATGATATGCAAGGAGCCTGTGAGTATGCACATTATAATAAGGCGGATTCTACACTTTTGATGCTTACAAAACCTGTTCTTTGGGCAGAAGAGTCGCAATTGACGGCCGATACCATAATTCTTTTGATAGATGACAAGAAAGCCAAACAAATATTTATGCACCCAAACACTTTTATTTTGCAAAATTCAGACACTAACACACAAGAGTTTTTTAATCAAATAAGTGGCAAGAATCTTGTTGGTTATTTTCAAAATAATAAGATACATTATGCAGAAATTGATGGAAATACGCGTAGTATATACTATCTTTGGGACGAAAACAAAAAGCAAAGAACCAAAAGTTTAACGGGTGTAAATATAGGGTTGAGCAAAGAAATGCATCTTTATTTTGATAAAGGCGAATTAAAGAAGATGTCTGCCATTAAGGATGCTGAATTTTATATGGATAGGTTACAAAACATTCCGGAGCAAGATAGACAACTCAAAGGTTTTTTGAATTTGCATAGCGACAAGCCCAAGCAAGCAAGAGATATTTATATAAAACGATTTTTTAGTGAATAAAAACCTTCTGACAAAATGTCATAAATTGTTATTATGGAATACTAATTGACGATGGCGAAATTTAAATTTAATATATTTAAGAAAATGAAAGACGAAAATATAAAACAACCAAATCAAGAGAATTTGGAAAACGAAAATACAGAGACCCAACCTATTGACGATGGTAGTCAAGAGAATTCTGCAACGGAAGAAATTCAAACAAACGAAGAGCCGACCGAGGAAGACAAAATTGAGTCAATGGGGGTGAAATTACAGGAAATCAACGACAAATATTTGCGTTTATATTCTGAGTTTGAGAATTATAGAAAACGTACTTCAAAGGAAAAAATAGAATTGATATCTAACGCAAGTGAAGAGGTAATCAAGGATATTCTGCCTGTAATTGACGATTTTGATAGGGCGTTGGAATCTATCAGCAAGATAGAGGACGAACAAGTAAAACAAACAATGGAAGGTGTGAATTTGATTTACAAAAAACTCTATTCTGTTTTGGAGCGTAAGGGGTTGAAACCTATAAATGCAAAAGATAACGAATTTAATGAAGAATTGCACGAGGCTATTGCTCAAATTCCCGCTACAAGCGAAGAGATGAAAGGCAAGGTTATTGACGAAACTACCAAAGGTTATTATTTGAATGACAAGGTTTTGCGTTATAGTAAAGTGGTTGTTGCAATATAAAAAATAAGCATATGGCAAAAAGAGATTATTACGAGGTATTGGGTGTTGGAAAGTCAGCAACGGACGAGGAAATAAAAAAAGCGTATAGAAAATTGGCTTTGAAATATCACCCTGACCGCAATCCCGGAGATAAGCAAGCAGAGGAGAAATTCAAAGAGGCTGCCGAGGCGTATAGTGTGTTGAGCGACAAGGATAAGCGTGCAAGATATGACCAATTTGGCGAGGCTGGTTTAGGCGACAACGGTGGTTTTGGTGCTGGTGGTATGGGTATGGACGATATATTCTCTATGTTTGGCGATTTGTTTGGTGGTAGAGATGGTGGTTTTGGAGGTTTTTCTGGTTTTGGTGGCTTTGGAGGTTACTCTCGTTCGGGTGCTTCTCGTAGAGTAAATAAAGGCTCTAATTTGCGTATTCGTTTGAAACTCACACTGGAAGATATTGAGAAAGGTGTAGAAAAGAAAATCAAAGTAAATAAATACGTTTCTTGCAAAACCTGTGGTGGTAGCGGTGCAAAGTCGGGTAGTGGTATGGAAACTTGTCATCAATGCGGTGGAAGTGGGTATATTGTTCAGACTCAACGTACTATTATAGGTAATTTGCAAACTCAAAGTATTTGTCCTTCTTGTGGTGGCGAGGGAAAGGTGATTAAAGAGAAATGTCCTGATTGTCATGGAGATGGAATTGTTAAAGGAGAGGAGATAATAACTATAAATATTCCTGCCGGCGTACAAGATGGTATGCAATTGTCTTTCTCTGGTAAGGGTAATGCTGGTGCAAGAAGTGGTGTTGCGGGAGATTTGATTGTTTCCATTGAGCAGTTGCCACACGAACAATTTGAACGCAATGGCAATGATATTTGTTTACAAACCTATATTACTTTTCCTGAGGCAGTTAATG
>ONOZ01000257.1 GCA_900319595.1 uncultured Bacteroidales bacterium
ACACTCCGATTTGGCAACGTTGAAAGAGCCAATATTTACTACATATTATTGTAGAAAACATGGTAAAATTTGTAAGCCTTTATTCTCTATACTTAAATGGTGGCAGACTTATTCTAAAGATACCTTCAAACGTTTGACGGAATTTAGTAACATCAAAACTAATTCGCTACAATATTGCTTACAAGGAGACAGTCGAACAATAGATATATTTTTTGAACTAAAAAATAGGAATAACGCTTTATTTCAACATGTAAAAAAGAAAAGAATAAAAGGAGTCTTCTCGTCTCCTCCATATATTGGGCTAATTGATTATCACGAGCAACATGCTTATGCTTATGATTTATTTGGTTTGGAACGGAGAGATGAATTAGAGATAGGACCTTTATTTAAAGGTCAAGGCATGGATGCCAGAATATCCTACATCAAGGGTATCTCTGCTGTACTTAATAATATAAAAAAATATTTGGTAGAGGATTATAATATATTTTTGGTGGCCAATGATAAATACAATCTCTATCCTACCATAGCAGAAAAATCAGGAATGCAAATTGTCGATCAATTTAAAAGACCTGTATTGAATAGAACAGAAAAAGATAAAGGAGCATACTCTGAAATAGTGTTTAATTTAAAAGAAAAGTAGAAAATGGGACAGACGTTTGATATAGGACTAAACGCAAAGATTAATGACTTTACTAAGAAGTATAGTATTATTAAAAATAATGCTAATGAAGACCAAATTTTTGAAGATTTTGTTAATTATACAATAAGTTCATGTCTATTGGAAGAAGAAGTAGAAGATTTTAGGATTGTCTCTACTAATAAGGCTAAAGGTATAGATGGAATTGGCATCCTTGTGAATAATTATCTAATTAATGAAAAGACCGCATTGAGTAAGATAGATCAATTACAATCATTAAGAATAAAAATATGCTTTATTCAATCTACCACAAGTAAGAGCTTTAATGAGCAAAAACTAAAATCATTTACGGACGAAGTAATTAATTTTCTAACAGAGGCATTAAGTATAGAACCTTTTTCAACAATATATAAAGAGTTATTTGATGAAAATGGGACATATATGCAAAAAATATGTGAAACGCCAAAATTATATTTATACTTTGTTTCTGCAAGAACATCACATGTAGTGTTAGAACAAACATTGAACGCGGAAAAGGACAAAATACGCAATAGGAAAGAGTTAGAATATAGATTTGATAAATCACCGATATTTGAAATTTTTCAAGCACAAGAGATCAAGGGATTATATGACAGTATCCCCAAGCTTTACTCAGTAGAGATGCGATTTGAAACTAATGTTCAACTGCCGACAGTGGATGGTATAGAAATGAGTCTATTAACGACAATAAAATTTTCTGAATTAAAGAAATTGATATTAACTAAGGATAATGAACTTAAAGATAGATTATTTATAGAAAATGTACGGACGTTTATTGGAAATACATCTGTGAATAACAAAATAATAAATACATTAGAAAATGAAAAAGACAGGCAGTATTTTCCTTATTTAAATAATGGATTAACTATTATGTGTGACAAAATAGAAAGACATCCAGTTTCTCAAGGGATATTCAGACTTACTTTTCCCCGTATTATAAATGGATGCCAAACTACACATATGTTGTACAAAGCATTTACACAAGATAATGATATAAATAATGTAGAACTTGTCGCAAAGGTAATATCGACAAAGAATAATGCATTAAAAAAAGCCATAATATATGCAACAAATAATCAAAATTCCATTAGTGAGGATTTACAATCGCTCAATGATTTTCATGAAAAAATAGAAATCTTTTTTAATGGAAAAGAAGAAAGTCATTTTCAACTATATTATGAAAGATTAAGAGGTCAATATTCTCAAATTACTCCGCCTTACTGTAAGATACGTATAGATGATATCGCACGTATTTATATTTCTGTATTTAAGCAAGAGCCTAACAAAATGAAAAGCCAAGCTTTAAGGTATATTAAGGAATTGCAAAATAACGGGGAAATATTTAAAATTGCAACGGAGGAAGAAATGAAAAAATACTACTACTGCGGAGTTCTTAATTATTGGTATCATTATCTATTTTTTAATAACTGCATTCAGCCTATATCAAAGACAATGGATATGCATATTTTAATGGCTTGTGATCTTTTTATAGGAGAAAATAATATAGACAAAAAAATTGAATATATAACAGATAAGGACAATGCAAGAATTGTATTTCAACAAACAACAACTTTTCTAAATTCTAAAAGTTATCTGTTTGAGAAAAGAGGTTTTTATTCCAAACCCAAAGTAGATAGATTGATAGGAGACATAAAGGATGAACGTACTAAAGGATAAAATTGAAGATTTATTAAAAAATGCGATTCTCAGCAAATTTGAGAATTATAATCCAGAACCTTCTTATATGCCTTTTCATACAAGATTATTAGGAAAGGATAGGATGGCATTATATTCATTTATACAGTCCCTAAATACTAATTTTGGAACTTCTATCTTTGAGCCTGTTGCAAAAGTCTTAGCAGAATCTCGTTTCAAAGATGTTCAATTGCAAACATCTGCTGGGCATTACATAAGTGAGAAGGCTCAGATTATTATAGATGATATTATAGAATCTTTGCGTACTGCTACTTCTATACCAGATAAGGTCAGGGAGATAGGGTTGATACGAGATGTATGTAGAGAAGGCAAAATGAAATTAATTAAACCCACGAAAGTAGACTTACGACTTGTGGATGTAAATGATAGAATTTATCTTTGTGATATAAAGACAGCAAAGCCTAACAAAGGAGGGTTCCAAGAATTTAAAAGAACATTATTAGAATGGGTGGCTGTTATTTTGGCTGAAAATCCAGAAACAGAAATCAATACTCTTATTTCTATTCCATACAATCCATATTTTCCAAAACCCTATTCTCGTTGGACAATGGCAGGGATGTTAGACTTGCAACACGAATTGATGGTTGCTGAAGAATTCTGGGATTTTCTAGGAGGTAAAAATTCTTATATAATGTTGTTGGATTGTTTCGAAAAAGTTGGGATAGAATTACGATCTGAAATTGATGATTATTTTAAAAAAATTAATGAATAAAAAATACCTTTCTTTATAATAATTGTGTTATTTGTTTGGCAATGCTTTATTAAAAATAGTATAGAATTTTTCTCTATTGATGTCTTTGTCGGCAAATTTACGTGCTTG
>ONOZ01000140.1 GCA_900319595.1 uncultured Bacteroidales bacterium
ATTCCCGCACTTTCGTTATATTTGAAAATTTTCACATCGCTACTTTCTTGGTTTTTGGAGCAAGAAAATAGACATATTATAGTACTAAAAATTATACAAAATGATAGTAGGAAAACAGGACAGCATTGAGGTAAATTATTTCTCGTGATTAAAAAAATATTCTCAAAAAAAAATTTTTTTTTCTCGCACATTAATTTTTTTAAGTGCCGTCGCATTTTCATCGCTAATAATTTTCTATTTTTTTATAGCATCAAAATTCTTGCCAAACACACCTTCGGTTTTTTCTACTGTCATAAAAGCCTCTGGATCTATACTTTTAACAAAATGCATCAACTGAACTTTCTCTGTCCTATGCACAACAACCATAAGAATCTTGACATCGTTTTTACTATACCACCCCGTACCATTCAAAAAAGTAACTCCACGTTTAATTTTGTTTCCTATGATTTCTGCCAATTCGTCATTTTTCTTGGAAAATATAAGAATCTTGTAAGTCTGTTTTCTGCCGTCAATAACATAATCAAGAGTAAATGTGTAAGTAAATAGTACCAAAAAGCCATAAACAATTTCTGTTATACTATTACCTGGAATAATTATAGAAGAAATGATAACCGCAGCATCTACAGCCATAATTACACTACCCAAAGATACATTGTAATATTTATTTAGTATCAGTGCTACAACATCACTACCACCTGAATTGCCCCCATTTGACAATACAATGCCAATACCTATACCTGACATCAAACCTCCTATGATTGCACAAACAGCAGGGTCTAATCCTCCCTTAACAGCGTTGCCTAATTGCATAATTGCAGGAATATTTTGAATACCTAGCCATTCTTGGAAAAGCATAAACCAAAATGAAGTAATTAGTATTCCAAAAATATTACTAATAGCAAATTTTTTTCCTAAATGATACAATCCGAAACAAAATAGAATAGCATTTATTACAAGATTTGATGCACCTACTGGTATCATTTCTCCACTTACAATATAGATAACCGATGCCAAACCAACAACTCCTCCTCCTACAATGTGATTTGGTATTAGGAATACAGTCCAAGAAAGAACGTATAAAGAAATACCTAATGCTATGGAAATATATATTCTAAGTGTTTTCCATATTGATACTTTTACCTGTGGCAATCTATTTACAAACATGATGTTATTCGTTTTTTTTAGTTTTTACTTATTGTTTATAATTCTAACTATCTCGTCTATGGATAGATTCTTTCCTAAAATTTTTCCCTGTCTATCTAAAAGCATATTGGCAGGTATGGAATTAAGGTCGTATAATCTAACAACACTACTTGACCAACGCTTCAAATCAGATACATTCTCCCATTTGCTTAATCCATCTGCCACTGCTGCATTTTCCCATTGCACTTGGCTATCGTCCAAAGATATTGAAATGATTCCAAAATTGTTACTCTTTGAATAAGCATTGAAAAGTCTAACATAGTCTATGTTACGATTACGCGAGATGTTGTCCCAAGATGCCCAGAATGTAACAAGGGTATAATCATTATTAGGAAGTATGGAGTAAAGAGTTACATCTTGTCCTTGCAAATTCTTCAAAATAAAATCCTTTGCCTTATTGGTTAGTAAATCTTTGCTATCCTCTATTTGTTTAGAGTCTTGTTTCAATAAAGAATACTGATACATTGTTTTTGCCTCACCATTCAAGGATTCTATGGCTGTCAGCCTATCTTCTACTGACATATAAGGATAAAGATAATTACTAATAATGAACGGAGAGTATATACTATTAGGATTATGACGTACATAATCACCTAAACATTGCATAGGATTCTTTTGTCTATTGCAATTAGTAGCAATGGAAGTAAATTCATTTTGAGAGTAAGAACCTTCAATCATTACATTTGCTAGATTCTTTTTATCTCCTGTGATTTTTATATTATCGTTTGCCATAAAAAATGATATACTACCATCTTTCATTGGTAAATCTATCATACCCATACAAGTTTTTGTAACACTACCCTCAAAACTAAACTTGCCATTTTTTATTCGTGTCGTATAAACCTGTTTTTGAGCGTTTTCAAGCAAAAGAGTCAAAGTAACAATTCCTTCATTTAAGCCTTTGATACTTCCTGTTATCAAATAACCTTCATAATCCATAAGTTCCATAAGTTTTGTTTTCAACTCATCGGCACTAAGATTACGAGCCACTATCGTACCTTTGCTATCTATTAAAACATTATCTGGAATTGCCTTAATCATATAATCCTGGACTATTGGAGATTGCCATTTTTTCAAATCACAAACATTCGTCCAAGAGATATCATCTTCTTTAACTGCTTTTTTCCATTCATTAATATTGTCGTCTAATGAAACTGTGTAGATATCAAAGCCTTTTGGTTTATATATTTCTCGTACAGATGCAAATTTTGGAGTATTCTCTCTACATTCATCACACCAAGACGCCCAAAAATCAATAAGCGTGTATTTGTTTTGACGCATTATTCTATTCAAATCTATTGTATTACCCTTTGTATCTCTATTTGTTATAGCAGGTGCAGTTTTTCCGATAGAGATGTTTGATAACTGCTCTTCTCTTTTACGTAAATGAAAATAATAATAGCATTTTGTCGCCTCACCTTTTAATACGTTCAAATGTTTGTACAATTCATCATAATCCCACCTATAAGCAAGATAAGAGGACATTATATCTGGTGAAAATATATCCTCAGGATTATTCAGACTCCAATTCTCCAAACGAGCAAGATATACTTCATTATCCTCTATACCCTGTGGATTCACTATAGAATACCATTTATCTGTCAATGGTGCGTTTTTAAATTCAATTTTTTCCTTTTTAGGATTTATTTTCAACTTCATATCCTTTGCAGGTTCCAAATAGATACGATAAAATTTCTTTCCATTGATACTAAGCAAAGCAGGAATAGGTTTCTCTGTATATCCACGAAAAGCAAATCTACCTTTCTTATCCATCCATACAGAATCTAAAAGTTCATTACCATCTTTTAAATAGGTTCTAAGCGTAACGTAACCAACGCCTTTTTTGATTTCTCCGCTAATTGTATAACCTTTTGATGTCATTACATACTGTGCCGCCGTAGGATATGATGACTGTGCAAATATTCCTAAACTTAAAAAAGTCAATATTGAAACCAAAATTATTCTTTTCATATCTTTTTAAAATGTTTTATCTAAATAATTGACGTTCTACATCTCTTTTTACATCCTTATCTTTAATACTTTCGCGTTTATCATAAGCATGCTTTCCCTTTGCCAATGCTATTTGAAGTTTTGCATAACCTCTTTCGTCTATATACAGCATTACGGGAACAATTGTATAACCCTTTTCTTTACTTCTTGCCTCTAACTTACGCAATTCTTTTCTTTGCAAAAGCAGTTTTCTATCTCTTTTGGTATTAAACTTACCGTATGAAGAAAAA
>ONOZ01000032.1 GCA_900319595.1 uncultured Bacteroidales bacterium
AAAGAAAGGTGAGGCACCGGGTAATTTTGTAGAGGTGATGTCTTGTCCTGGTGGCTGCGTTAATGGTTGCGATACGATAGCGTTACCGAAAATTGCAGCAAAACAAATACTTCCTACCACAAAATAAGATACTTTTTTGATAAGAAGTATTGTAAATAAGACAATCAGCGAAAATAAAAATTTTTTGTGAGAAGAAAAAAAATTATTTTCGCTGATTGTTATTATTTGAATATCACTTAATTATAAATGTCTATCGCTTGATGAAATATTCACCTCTTGAGAACTCTCCACACTTGATTTGTGCAACATAGAATCCGTTTTCAAAATCTTTAGTTGATATAACTTCATCAAAGATATTCTTTTTGTCAAATGTTTTTGTGAATACTTCTGCCTTTGTCCTACGATTGATTATCTTAACTTCCATAGTTGTTTGTTCATCTCCTTTATTGAAAAATATCATACGAAATTCGTCTTTTTCCTTGTCAAACATCGTAGTAAGTTTTTCTGAAGAATGTTTTACTTTATCTATATTGTTTGTAGTCAGGAAAGAATACTCCATTTTACAACCGAAATCTGGCTCAAAAGTCTCTAATACTTGTGTCATATCTTCATTATATATCAAAGCGTAACCTTCTCCTTGTTCAGGATTTGCCCACCATGAGAACCCATCGCAACCATCGTCTTCAATTCTTATCATATATGCTCCATCTTTTAAATTGACTTTCTGAACATATTGGGTATTCGGTGCCATTTGAGAGCGTTCGTATAATTTTTTTTCATATATGATTTGCTCTCCATCTCGTTTTTGTCCTTCCAGTACAGAATACTTGTCGTCCGACATCTTATTTGTTTTGAATACCAAATTGAAATTCTTTGGCAAATAGTGAATTGCTGTTGGTTTTATATCTTTATCTCTGCCTGAACCGTACATATCACCGTCTATATCCTTGATGTCAATGTGATGATACGACTTATCTCCAATGAAGAACAAATCATTAGCAATTTGATATCCCGGCTCACCCATTCCCTGATTGTTATAGTACTCAAAAAGCATCTTAATGTTTAATTCATTGCCATCTATAAAAGGTGTAAGGTCGTAATAATGCTCCTGTACTTTGGTTCCTGGACACCAACCTGCACGTTTGTAAATCCAAGTACCACCTTGAGGTTGAATAGGATTGCAACCACAATCATCTCTCCATACGGCACGATCATCGACCACCTGCTCGTTTGCAACATATACGAAACTCTTTTTCAGAAACTCGGCTGCAGCATTCAATGTATCGCCTCCATGTCCAGAAATCTGCAAACGCGACAAAACTTTCTTAGTACCCTTTGGTAAAACTACATTTTTAGTGCCAAGAAAAGCGTCAATAGTAGAATCTTCTCTACCAAAGGGATAATACGAATAGTAGATTTGTTCCACACCTAAGAAACGCTTATCATTTTTCTTTTGTTGAGTGTTTTCAGTAAAGATAAAATCCGTTGTAGCAAGGAAACCATCTTGATAACCTTCATATTGCATAACTATTTCTACTGTATCAGTTAGCAAAGGATAGTACTCAGTTATATTCCATGACCAAATATGGTCCCATTTGCTTGCATTGTCGCCTCTATTATACCAACCGCTATACGGAGTAATCATTCTGCCCAATTGATAGTCGGTCGTTTTGCCATCTTTTGTAGAACGCAAAACAACGTTTATAGAATAATCCCAATCAGAACAGCCCCCGTCAGGACACTGTAAGTGCAAATCCAACTGAATATTGCTAATATTCTTATCCTTTACTGGAAAGAATGCTTTGATAGGGTACTCTATACGTGTTTGCATGTGGGTTTGTTTGTGAGGAGTGATTGTAAATGTTTGATTTTGTGCATTAACACACTCCGATAGCCCTATAAGACTCACAAATCCTATAAGACAAATTCCTAATAATGTTTTAGATTTTTTCATAATGATTATATTTTATCGATTATTTAATTATTTGCTACCGAACGTTGTCTTATCACTTCATAGATAAGTATGCCTGTTGCAACGCTCACATTTAAAGATTCAATCTCACCTTTCATTGGTATTTTCAGTAGTTTGTCCGACATTTTTATTGCTTCTTTGCTAACGCCCTTATCCTCTGCACCCATAATCAAACACAACGGCTCCTGCATATCAACTTGAGTGTAATTATCATTTGCTTTTTCGCTTGCAGAATATAGTTTGATTCCACTTTGCTTAAGGAAATTCAAGGTAGTTTTTGTATTAGTACTCCTGCAAATAGGTATCCGTAACACAGCACCTGCAGAAGTTTTGACGGCATCGGAATTGATTTGTGCTGTTCCCTCATTTGGTAAAATAATACAATCAACACCCGCACATTCTGCTGTCCTGACAATAGCACCTACATTTCTTACGTCGGTTAAATGGTCTAAAAATAAAATTAAAGGTATTTTCCCATTTTCAAAAATCTGCATTATTGTTTCCTCTAAGTCAGAATATTCCACGATGGAGCAGTAAGCAATTACTCCTTGATGATTGGCACCCTTTGATAAAGAGTTTAATTTTTCCATTGGTACGTACTGAATCTTTGCATTTTGATTCACATGACGTAGTTCGTCTTTTAGTTGCTTGAGATTATCATTTGTAGATGAGGACTGCACGAGAATTTTATCTATTTGCTTACCTTGTCTAATTGCTTCTATAATTGGGCGTATGCCGTATATGATATTTTTCATTTTCCTTTAATCTGCTTTTTGTTTTATTCAATAATAGTTCCGTCCGATATGATAAGTTTTCTGTCAGATAGCATTGCAAATTTCTCACTATGAGTAACAATTACGAATGTTTGATTGTATTTTTTTCTAAGCATAAAAAAAAGGTCAAAAAGTTGCTGAGAATTTTTTGAATCTAAGTTTCCACTCGGTTCGTCTGCTAAAACAAGTGCAGGAGAATTGATTAAAGCTCTTGCTATCGCGACTCTTTGCATTTCACCGCCAGACATTTCGTTAGGAAAACTATTTTCTTTGCTACTAATAGACAGCACATCAAACAATTCTTTGGCTTTATTTTCAGTTTGTTTCTTATCTCCTCCATAAAGTAAGGCTGGCATAATTACATTTTCCAATGCCGTAAATTCGTTTAGCAAGTAATGGAATTGAAAAACAAATCCAATTTCCCTATTTCTAAATACAGATAACTCCCTTTCTGATAGTGTTGTAACGTTTTTGTTATTTATAAAAATTTCTCCGCCATCTGCTTTATCCAATGTGCCGATGAGGTTCAAAAGTGTTGTTTTGCCTGCTCCCGAGGCTCCTGTGATGGAAACTATTTCTCCGTCCTGGATTTCAAAATTTATATTTTTCAAAACCTCTAAACTACCGTATGATTTATATAGATTTTTTACTGTTATCATCTGTAAAATATTATTATAATATATTTTTATCAAAATTATCTATCAATATTTTTATTATTAAATATGATTTTACCGAACGAAAGCGAGATATTCCAAGGATTTAAGTTTGTGTTTTCTCTTTGTGTATATGATGCCGATAGGACAATATTACCTAATGGAGTGACAGATACAAAAGATAAGGCCCCAATTACATAAAACTGCTTGAACATTTCTCCATAATATGGTTGATTATAGTCGTTTGCTAAAATTTCTCTTACTGGAATAAATCCGTAAATGCCCCCTCGCACATGTGAAGATCCTAAAAACGATTCTCCTATCTTGAATATTTGCTCCAGTCCTGCTCCAAAAAATTGATTTGCACGATACTCGGGATAAAACCTTGTAAAAGTCTCCATTGTTGGAGCAAAAGAAGTTGAATTTAATAGAGATGCTTTTTGTGTAAAGAAAAGGTCTTGAAAAGAATAGTGGATTTGAGTCAAAAATCCCAAAGTATAGCGTTGTGTTACACTATGAAATTCCTTTGTTTGTAAATCGAATTGTAACCAAGAGTGTTTTTTGTAAGTAATATTATGGAAAGGAGAGAATAGAGTATTATTTGAGTAAGTGTTTCCCGGCGTAAAATACTC
>ONOZ01000190.1 GCA_900319595.1 uncultured Bacteroidales bacterium
GGAGGAAATAAAAACTCGCAAACAGAATAAATACACCAATATTATTGCAACTTTTATGGAGCGTGCCGATAGAGGACTAATCAAAGGTTATCATTAATATTATAATACTAAAAGAAAAAACAACGTCAATTAAAAGAATTAAAGAAAATGACCTTTTAATTGACGTTTTTACATGTATTCTATAACAGTATCCTAATTTCTATTTATCTTTAAACTTGCTTACTTGACTTTTTAGTGCATCTATTGAAAGCATTATTGCTTCTTCGAAAGTATCTGCTTGTTTAGATGCATACAAATCGTTACCCCTAACGGCAATACGTATATCGGCAATTTTGTTGTTTGCACTCTCGGGTTTATCTACATTCAAAGTTACCTCTGCACCTAATAAGCCTGTAGCATGACGCTCTAATTTTGAAACTTTGTCATTTACAAAATCCACCAATTTCTCATCTGCTTTGAAATTTACAGCATTAATTTTTACGTCCATAATATTCCTCCTTTTTTTATTTAGTTAAAGTTATGCTCAAACGAGCGTTTATATTCTTTTTTCAATTCTTCTATTGTCGTATGTGTATAAACTTCGGTTGTTTTCAAAGAAACATGCCCCAAAAGATTCTTAACATTTACTATATCAGCACCTTCATTTATCAAATGCGTTGCACAAGTATGTCTAAACACGTGAGGCGAACGCTCGGATACGTTTATGTTTTCCAAAAGTTTATTAACAATACTGTAAAGCATATACTTACTTAACACCTTTCCTTTCTTGGTTACCATAAGTTTGCTTTCCTCTATGTTATAACGTTTTTTTGTATCAATATATTTTAAAATATCATTAATTAATTTCGTTTCTATAGGAATTATTCGCTCCTTACTTCCCTTTCCTATTACCCTTAATTGCCTGCTACTAAAAGAAATATCCTTTTCATCAATACCTAATAACTCCGCTTGACGAATGCCGGTAGAATACAGTATTTCTACTATAAGATAATTGCGAAAAGCATCAAAATCATCTTCATTAGGTCTGTTTTGTAACAAAATTGCCATATCATCATTTGTAATAGCAGCAAGTTTGCGTTTGCTCATTTTGGGCGGAATAATTTTCAGCATCGGATTTTTAAAATCTTTATCCAAAGTCTCTCTCCATCTGAAATAGGTTTTCAAAGAAGAGATTTTTCTATTGATACTCCGTGCAGTAACCTTACTTTCTGTCAAGGTCATTATCCAACTTCTTATACTATTGACAGTTATCTGCGAATCGTCATTTAGTATAGCCTTGTCTGTATCGTCTTTAATCAAAAAATTTTCAAACTGCAACAAGTCCGATTCGTATGCCTGCAAAGTCAAATCGGAATAATTGCGTCTATTTTTCAAATATGTCAAAAACTCATCTATATTCACAACGGCAAAGATAAAAAAAATTTTGATTTTCCTTTGTCATTTCAAAAAAATTTCTTACTTTTGCAAAGTGAATTCTGAAAAATTTGGAAAAAATAATTGCCAAAAAATAATGTGCAAGAATAAAAATAACAATCACGAGAAAAAATTCAGTAATCACACAAATAAAAAAAATAATCACGCTAAATAATAAGATAGACTTCCACAACAATGTAATTATCTCATTATCAGAAAATTAAGAAAGTCCACAGAAAACGCTCAGAATAATAGAGCATATAATAAATTTAGCCGTAGATAAGACTAAATCTTGCCTACGGCTTTTTTGTATGTTTTATAAAATACTTTTTAGAGTCTATTGTTTAATAAACTTCTCGCTTATAGTTGTTTCATCGCAAAGAATCTTAATCAAATATTGTCCGCTTGGTAGATTTGCAGTATTCAGTTTGATGTCAGATTGTCCTTTGCTTAGTTTGTCAGTCATTATTACCCTACCAGACAAATCTAATATATTTATTATTGCCTCGCTTTGCAATCCTTTTGTATCCAAAATAATGTCATCTATTGTAGGATTTGGATTGATGTCTATTGAAACGGTGTTTTGTATATCCGCAATACCACTTAATACATTAAAATGTAAAATAACTGTAGAATCACAACCGTTTTCTGCTTCAAAAACTTGCTCGTAGTCCCCGCTCTCAGTCAAAGTCAATGAACCAAATGTATAAGGCAACTCGCTATCCATAACTTCTACTGTCTGCTCAACAGATACATTTTGTTGTGCTATTATTTGCTTTACCTCCAAAAAGTCTTTGACTGTCAAATCCTCATCATAGCCTATTGTGTAAGTTATGGTATCAGTGTATTCTTCGTCATAGCATACAGTGTCTTCAACTTCCGCAATAAGAATAGGGTTAATCTTATCTACATAATCTGTATATGCCTCTTTATATATAGAATCTGATTCAGAAGGAACAAAAATAAGCGGTGTCTTGTTGGTTCTAAATAATTGATCTATTGTAGGTGGTGTATTAGGCATAAATATTACACTATCACATGCAAAACTAGCATGATGCATCGCTCTATGTCTAATTGTCTCCACATTTTTAGTTATAATAATTTTCTTTAAATTCTTTCCATGAAGACACGACTCAGAGTTAAAAGCTGCGTGCCCGATGGATGTTACCGTACTAGGAACAATATAAGTTTTTCCGCCCCTATTTATCGGATATTTCAAAATTGCAGTTTTGCTTTTGTTCATTAAAACCCCGTCTAATGTAGAAAAAACTGTATTATTTTCATCTACACTAAAACTCTTTAAAGCATAAGATGGAAACAAATTGCCTCCTATTTTTGTAAGTGAAGCAGGTAAATGCAATTGCTCTAATTTTGGAGAAGAATAAGCATAAAATGCATATGCTCGTATAACTTTCGTTCCTTCTGGAATGTCGTAACTTATATCTACTTTTCGTGAAGGATAGGCATAAAGGGTATCCCCGTCAGCAGAAAACATAACTCCATCTATTGTTTTGAGATATGTTCCTCCGCTTGGCATATTGAAATATTTAATATAACTATCTGTAAAAGCATATGCATTTATAGTTTTAAGACTATTAGGTAAATCAAGCGTATCCTTAGTTGCTTCCTTAAACGCATAACTTTTCAATTCAGTTATTGTATTAGGCCAAGTTATAGAGGTAACGTTATTTAAAGAACCCCCCACTTGATCTATAGCCGTGACTGTGAAAGTGTTTTCTTCATAATCTACTGTTGCAGGAACAACTAAATCGCCGCTATAACCTCCTGCTTTAGAGATAAAAGAAACTTGATTATCGCCACTACTGTATTTCGTTACCTTATAAAAAATACCACCTACCTCTATTGTATCTCCAACTGATATAGTCTGAGCCTCTGCAGCTTTAGGTATTCCATAAATACATAAATAGATAAACAAATAAGCAACACCTTTAATTAAAAAGTTTTGTTTTTTCATTGTTTTGTTTGTTTTAAGTTATTCTTATTGTTAATTATCAAAAATTATCTCTCCTGTACCCTTACTGAATACAAACGGTCCAAAATCTTTTAAGCCATTTTTATTCAATATCATTGTATATTCCATACCAGATTTGACAATGACTTCAAATTTTTCTGAGGTATATTGTCCAATGGCAGCATTTTTGAATACCAATACTGCATTTTCTAAAATTTCACCTTTGGAATTGAATGCCCTGTCTTTATCTTTAAAATTATCTTTTGTAATACGTCCCGTCTTCAAAAACTTCATTGCTTGGTCCCAATCCAAAACGGCAGCATCTTTATATTTTTCATCATATATCGCAGGTACAGCCGCTCCATTCAAAATAATATATATCTGAGCCTTATCGCCATCTATCATTGTAATAGGGATATGGTTGGTCTTATAAACAATAGGTACATCTACTTCGGTCTGAGGTTTGTTGCCACTAACAATATCTACAACAGTAGCATTCAACGCTGCATCTGCCAAAGAATCTTTTACTTGCTGTGGAATGAAATCTGTACGCAAAATTCTAAATTCTGTCCTACGGTTAAGTTGATGTGCTGCCTCCTTTTCCTCTTTGGTTTTCAATGAATTTATATATTCATCTGTCAAAGTTGTCCCCTTTGCAAATTGATATGTCTTCTTGCCTATGGTTACAAAAGATTCACGTTTCAAAGTTCTTGGCACTCTATCTCCATAGCCTTTAGCAATTAAACGCTCTGGCTCTATACCACGTGCAACCAAGAAATCTACAACGCTCTCTGCTCTTCGCTGGGAAAGTGTATCGTTGGTCAAAGCGGGATATGGACGTGAGTCTGTATGCGAGCCTAACTCTATAACATATTGAGGATTATTGACCAAAATCACCAACAAATCGGAAAGTGAATCTTGGTATTGGTCTAAAAGTTCCCAACGCGACAAATCATAACGTATTTCTGGCAGAACAATAGGTTCTTTTGATACTGGAATTAAACGGAAATTGCGAACTATGTCTTTGGATGTAGTAAGCCCAACTGTACTTTCCTTCCCTTCTGCATTCATATAGTCAATTTGGGAAACTTTCAGTGTATAATTTACATTATATCTGATTTGCTCGCTACCAAATTTATACTTACCTTCATAATCTGTACGAGTTTCTATTTGGGTATTATCATCGCCAACCAACTTTACCTTTGCTCCAGCAATAGATTGCATACTTTTATCATCTCTTATCTCTCCCGAAAGCGTATATACCAGCGGAGCCCTATAGAAAGAATAAATATCATAGCCACCTACACCACCTTCTCTATTAGAAGAGAAATAACCGCTTTCCTCCGCTGCAAGATTGTCTTCGCTACCACAATTGAAAATAATACCTATATCGTCCGAAGGAGTATTGATTGGATAACCCAAATTTACAGGTTCTCCCCACTCTCCACCTTGCAATTCTGCCATAAATATATCATAACCACCAATCCCCTTTAGTCCATCTGATGAATAATAAAGACGATTATTGCCCCTTAGTGCAGGAAACTCTTCTTTACCTTCTGTATTTATCAAATTGCCGAGATTTGTTACATTTCCAAAAGGTTCATCAACGCTACTACGGGTTGCTTTCCATAAATCATAGTCTCCACGTCCCCCCGGACGATTGGAAGAAAAATATATTGTCAATTCGTCCTGTGTTACTGCTGGGTGAAAATAGTTGTAAGCCGTATCTCCTAAATCTATCATTACCCAATTTTCAGTTGCGTTTTCAACCTCTTTATCGGATTTTTTATTATCTTTTGTATTTTTGCTGTTCTTAGAATTCTTTGCACTTGCCGTTTTCTTTGCTCCTTTCGTACTTGTAGGGTCTGTAGGAGAAGAATATATGGCACAATTCAATTGAAGATTTTTCTTAACATTGCATCGCGAGAAATAATAATGCGTCGTAGTTCCATTAGTTATCTTTATCAACTCTCCTTCATTGGCTTCAGTATTTATTCCCGTAACACTCAACGCAGAAGGTTCGCCAAAAATACCACTTTTTAACTTTGATGCAGTATAAATATCCGAAAAGTACTCACCTGTCCAAGCGTCCTTGTCTTTGCTTTCATCATTGTTACGCGAAGATGTGAAAGTAATTACATTACAATCATTATTCTCGTCCCAAGTAGGTTTCCAATCGTTCCACTCTGTATTCAAATTCTTTTCGTTGCGAATATCATATTTACCAGGATTAGCCATAGACTTTTTTGCAAACTCTATACTTTCTAATCTTCTCTTTGCCAAAGGGTCTTCTGGTACAAGTTTCAAATATTCTTTATAATTGTATTCGGCGTTATCCCAGTCAGTTAAAAATCTTTGAAAATCTGCCATATAAAGATATATTTTAGGTTGTACTTGATAGTATTTAGCTTTCACCAATCGCTGATATGTCTTAATGGCACGCTCTTTGTCGTCCAAAAGCCTATAACACTCAGATTTTTGCCACAAGATTCTATTCTTCTCTTGTCTGTTGTTTTTTACTTTTGAATATGCTTTATCGTAAAGTTCTACCGCTGTAATATATTGTGCAGAATTAAAAGCCTCGTCTGCTTTTTTTGTCAATGAATTAGTCTGAGAAACAGCATTGAATGCAAATGCGACCAAAATTATTATTACAAATCTTTTGATATTCATAGTTTTATATTATTTACTTCTTTATATTGTCTATTACACGTTATATTTAACGGCAAAATTACGAAAAATATTATTAACTACCAAATATTTTTTGATTAGTTAAATGTTAGAGATTTTTTGTTGCTCCAATCTAACATTGCAAAAAGGATTGACTAACTTTAAATATTGCTTAATAATCTTATTGTTAGCCAACCTTTGATTGTTTCGTTCATATTTATTTATAATTATTTTTTACCTGGTATAATACTAATAGGATTAACTACAATATTCTTACGCACAGAAAATTGATTGTTATGATTAAATAAAACCTCTGCATTAGGATATATTTTCTTCAATTGTCTATACCAAGTAAGTCTCTGTATCTTACTTATATTACTATCATAATAGATAAATAATAGTTTTGCATTCTCTAACTCTTTAGTAAAACAAGTTTTGCACAAATAACTATCAAAAACTATAACAGCATCGTAATCGTTAGGATTTACTTCTAAAAGATTTTGTTTTCTATCCTCCAATAGAATAGTTTTTGTGCTGAAATCCAACACATCTGAATAGTATACATCCAAACTATAAACAATACTTTCTTCCTCCTCGTCTAATTCGCGTTCATAGTCCGTAAAAATCCCTTTATCAAACAAAGCCATATCTGTGCCATTACCTAAAGATACATATGGGCTTGTCTTTCCGCTCTTAGGACACGATAGAATGATTTTAGACTCTTTTGTATTTATATTAAGTTTCAACCAATCACTACTATCTACATTCATTCTTTTGGTCAATATCAACAAGATACTATCATTTACAAACAACTGTTTTTGATTTGCATAGTACTTCATAATGTTTATGGTATCCAAAAGGTAAATTATATTTTTGGGTTCATTTGGTATAACAACAGCCTTATTCAAAGCAAAGTTAGTATCCACAATATGCTTGGTTATCTTCCAATCCTCATTAAATGCAAAGTTTATACTATCTTTTAACTGTAAGTTATAATCATACAAATAAACCACTGGCTCCATCATATTCATTAATGATATATACCTATCGTTTGCCGCAAAGGAATTAAAAACGTCATAATAGTGATACATAATAGAGTTTCCTAAATACTTCTGAATGGAATTGGTGATTTGCTTAGAGTTAATATCATACAAAGCAATTAGATAATTTCCACCGTCTGAAAAATATTGCTCTCCTAATACTAATTTATCATTATGAATTCCCATGATATATGAGTAATATTTACCATCTTCAAATGCAAAATGTGTGCCTTCTTCGAAATAAGTAATATCGTCATAATCAAATTTGCCGTCTTGATACGTATATGTAGCAATACCACGCTTAAAAGCAATAAATAACCTATCTTTTGTACAATACATAGAACGAGCTTCTATGATTGGATAGTAATAGGTAGAATCGTCATAATAGGATTTAACTATAAAATGTTCCAAAGTATCTATTTTCACAATACCATCTTTAACAGTTATTATACGCATCGTCGTATCCACATCCATAAATTCTTCTAATAGCATTACCGCACCTATATTGTTCTTTATTTTCCCAATAAAACTATCGTCTGTACTGCGTTTAAATAATTCAAAACTATATAGTTTTTCCTGTGCAAATGTTACATTTGCTATCAAAACAACCAAAAGTATGCACACTGTGTGTGCATACCTGCTTATTATAGAACGTTTCATCTGATAATAGTATTTAATGGTACGGCTTTTAACTCCATCTCAATAGCACCATTCTCATGTACTTTACCGTTTTGCCATTGATACAACATTCCGTTATGAACCAACTTTCCCTTATCTTGATTTTGGGAAATATTGGATTTAACAAGATTGATTGCACGCTCTGCACTACCCAGTGAATAATTCAAACCTGTCTGTGCAGTTACAAATATACTTATATTTACAGGACATGTCTGATCTCCTTTGCCAAGGCAATATATATATAATGCCGTCCCATTCTCTTTAATCTTCGTATCCACCTCATAATATGTTACCGTTCCATCTGCATTTGCTCTACCTTCTCTCTGAATTATTACAACCTTTTCAAATGTTCTATTCTTTGGTTTGCTATCGGCCTTTGCCTCTGTTGCCACACCAATGAAAACTATCATCAATATCGCTAATTTTATTATATTTTTCATTTCTATATATTTTTTTATTTGTTTCGCAATTCTACAAATTTACAACTATGCGAATCATTGTAAATCATTTCACTTATTTTTATCGTTCTTTTATGTCCAAATATTTCAAAAACAAGTAAAAAACTATTGGACAAATAATTTTGGAATCTTGAATAGTGAATACAAAGAACACTCTTCATTATTCTTATAGCGATTCCGAAAGGAGAACGTATTTATTTTTACCAATATATTGTACATTATCCGATGCGTATATGAACCGAAAAATTTGCTTATTGCTACATTCAAATATCCTATAGGGTCGGCAACATACAACGTAACTGTTTGATATATATATATATATATGCAGACACACACTTTATAGCAAAAGCGTGTAAAGTTCCTAATACGAAATCTATACTATTTTTATTATCAAAATACATAAACTTTATTTGTTTCGTCCTGTATATCTATTAAAATTAGAACTTCGGTGCAAAGTTACAATTTTCTTTTAAAACAACCAAATTTTTGGAAAAATTTTAATAAAAATGACCACATGTCAAAAAAATGATATATCTTTGCCATCGAAAGTAGGTATTAAAGGGTGTTTGCCTTTCCTCTTTAAGTACGTTACAAAAAAGAAAGGCAAAAAATAAAAAAATAGAATATGAAAAAAGTAAAAGTTTTATTATTAGCAATCTTTGCTATGGCGACAACAGGAGCATTTGCTCAAAGTAGCCCTTGGTGGTTAGAAGGACAATTAGGAGTTGATTACACAAAACCAGATGGATTAGAGGCAACAACTCAATTTAACATTGGAATTGGTGCTAATTACAAATTATCTAACGAATGGTCAATAGGTGCGAATCTAATATTTAATAGATGGGACAACGGACTAAATGACGGTAGTATGTTTTACGTAAATCCTCAAGCAATTTATGCAAAACAAATGTCCGAGCGTTGGTTTTGGACTCCTACTTGCAAAATCATTTTAGGTTTTGGTGATGAAACTGTAATAGGTTTAGGTGTTGATTTATTAGCATTTGAATACAAAGTTTCTAATCGTTGGGCTTTAGGAATGGCTTGCAATTTTGGAGATGTAAGATTTATTTCTAATGATGCGGGTTCAAGATTTAACTTCCAATTGGGTAGAAATGAAAGTGCTTTAGGCAATATCGGATTGCGTTTTGGTTTCCATTACTACCTATAATAGAACATTAGAAAACGCTATATATACATAGAACAATTAATAAGAGTGATCGGTATTTTCTTTTCAGATAATACCGATTTTATTTCGCTAATTACTAAAATATAATCACATAAGTATAGATGCAAAGCGTTACTATCATAATTTTCAAATATTTTCAATATGCAAAAAAGACGTTAAAATCATTTACACCCTTTAACGTCCTTATAAATTCTTTATATTTTTGTATAAATCTTTCTTAGCCTCTGAAATTGTATAAGAATATATGTTTCTATTTTTTATTAGATAATTTTTTATGACTATCCAATAATTTTTTGAATTTTATATCTGCCTCTATCTTATCTATAATTGTTGTAACTACACTATGCAACTCTTCTCCTTCGGAATAGTCTGCTTTACAAACAAAATTAACTCTATCTTCCTCTATCAATTTTAAAGCAGTTTGTTTTTTATTTTGTTTATCATACACAGCAATAGAATGCCCCCCATGTACTTTTACCATTTTCATGCAAGGTATATCCGTCTCGCCATCTCCAAAATAAATCATTTGTTCAAACGGGACTCTACGCTCCGACTCGGGTATATATTCATTTATTTTTGTATTATCGCTAACTTTTTCAATACCTTTATTTATCTTAAAAAGAAACTGTGTTTTTGTTGTATAATCTACTGCCACTGCTGGCCAATAGGCAACCCCATCAACATCATACAGAAAAGAACAGGCATAGATATTTTTAAATTCTTTTGCAATAGGCGTTCCCTCTATCATCTCCTTTAATCCAGAAGAAATAATATAATGTTCTATATCAAGTTTCTTATCTTTTCCATATTTATTGATAAGTTTAAACCATTCCTTTACTCCCTTAAATAATTTGACGTCCTTACC
>ONOZ01000107.1 GCA_900319595.1 uncultured Bacteroidales bacterium
CCTGTAATTCCAAGTTGAGGAAATCCAAATTTACCAAATATAAGGATATAATTGAAAATACAATTTGAAGCAACCATAATTATAGATGACGGCATTAAAGCCTTAGTTTGTACCGTTCCCATAAAAAAAGAGCGATACATTGTAGCAATGCCACCAAACAATAAGCCAAATGTTCGCCAATTCAAGTAACTAACCGCTGCCGTACAGATTTGTTGAGAAGACAAGATATGTGGTAATATATTTGGAACACATAATAAAGTAAATGAAATTACTATTACAGCCAAAACTATTTGAAAATAAATTCCTTGATAGAATATATTGCCGATGCGATGATAGTTTTTTTCTCCGTTTCTTCTACCAATAATGATTTGAGAACCCAGTGCAAATCCAAAACTTGCCATAAAAAGAAAGATAGCAAACACTCCACCAATTGCACTTGCCCCAAGTTCGATTTCTGATAACCTTCCAAGAAAAGCATTGTCAATAATGGTAAGAAATTGCTCCACCAACATACTAAAAAGTACGGGATAAGTAATCCTTAATATGTCTTTATTTGAGTATGTCATATAATGTTCCTTATTACACAGTACAAGTCTTGTTTATTATACTTTGTGAGGCTTTGACGGCGGTTGAAAATGCTATTTGCAGATTGTATCCTCCTGTATCTGCATCCAGATCCAACAATTCGCCCGTTACGTATAAGTTTTTCACTTTTTTACTTTCCAAACTCCACTTGTCAATTTCATCAAGTGCCACTCCGCCCATAGTTATTACGGCTTCATTCCAGCCCATATCGCCAATGATTTCCTCACGTCTAAATTTCAAATACCAAAGCAAACTTTTAACATCTTTTTCTGTTAGTTTGTATCCCATTGTCTTAGGATTGATATTGCAAGTAGTCAAAATATGTTCTACCATAGGCTTTTGCACCCATTTTCTTAAAATAGAGGTAGCGTTTTCTGTCCTACGAGTTTTGAAAGTTGAGGCGATTTCCTCTTTTAGTTTGTCTTTATCTATTTTTGGTTTATAGTCAATAGATAGAAACATCTCTTTGCCACGATCAAACTCTCTTGCAATCTGGCGAGATATGGTAAGAATTATAGGACCCGCCACTCCATATTCATCTAAATAAATATCACCAAAATGTCTTGTTATGATGTTTTTATCTTTATCTGTAATAATCACTTCGCAATTCTTAATCTCTATGTTTTGCAAAGATGCAGGATAGCCATTTTCTGTTCTCAAACCTACCAATGTAGGAATTGGTGTAATGATTTTATGACCAACTAATTTCAAAATATGATATCCGTCCCCAGTCGAGCCTGTTGTTTGATATGTCTTGCCTCCTGTACAAATTATTATATTATCTGCCTCAATTCTTTTGTTATTTGCAATTACTCCCTTTGCTATACCATTTTCTATAATCAAATGTTTGACATCACAATTTTTGATAATCTCTACATTTTCATTATTTTCAATATCTTTAAGTAATGCAAAAAATATATCGGTTGCCTTATCACTTTGCGGATACACACGATTGCCTCGCTCTATTTTCAGTTCCACTCCCTTGTTTTCAAAAAAATCCATCAAATCCTCATTATCAAAGCAAGTAAATGATGGCAAAAAGAAATCTGGTGAAGATATATGTTTTAGAAACTCCTCTTTGCTACAATTATTGGTTAAGTTGCAACGGCCTTTGCCTGTCAGACGCAGTTTTAGTCCTGCTTGGTGTTTTTTTTCAAGCAAAATGACTTTCTTGCCCGCCATAGCCAATTGGTTAGCAGCCATAAGACCACTTGCACCTGCTCCTATAATAATTGTTTTATTTGTTGTCATAGCCGAAGTACCGCAAATCCTTTAAGTTGTTTCGCCAATTATCTCTAACCTTTACAAAAAGATTTAAATATATATGCTTTCCACTAAAATCTTCTATATCCTTGCGTGCCTGAATACCAACTTTTTTTATCATTTGTCCGCCCTTACCTATTATTATATTCTTTTGACTCTCGCGTTCTACATAAATAACGGCAGAAATTCTATCTATATCTTGTTCTTCTTTGTACTCCTCTATTGCAACCTCCACACTATAAGGAATTTCTTTGCTATAATTCAAAAGTATCTTCTCTCGAATAATTTCTGAAGCAAAAAAACGCATACTTTTGTCGGTTAGTTCATCTTGAGGAAAGTAAGGAGGATTTTCTGGTAAAAGATTGATTAAAGTCTCTCTTATATTATCAATGTTAAATTTCTCCTTTGCTGAAGCAGGTATGATAATGGCACGTGGAATAATCTTTTGCCAATACTCTATCATTTGATTGATAAGTTCTTGTTTAGATATATCAATTTTGTTTATCACCAAAACTACGGGGATACTACTATTTATGATTTTTTCTAATACATTTTCGTTCTTTAGTTTCTCGCCTATTTCGGTAACCAACAAAAAGACATCAGCATCTTTCAAAGCACCGTTGATAAAACCTAACATCTGTTCGTGAAGTTTGTTTGCAGCATTCACAATACCAGGAGTATCCGAAAAAACCATTTGAAAATCCTCACCATTTAAGATTCCCATAATACGATGTCTTGTCGTTTGTGCTTTATATGTGATAATGCTCAAATTTTCTCCTACCAAAGCATTCATCAAAGTACTTTTGCCTACATTAGGATTACCTATAATATTTACAAAACCTGCTTTCATCTTATTAACAAATAATCCCACGAAAGTGGTATCTCTCGCGGGAACAATTAAGGGTACCTGGTGAGATTCGAACTCACGACAACCGGAACCACAATCCGGTGCTCTAACCACTGAACTACAGATACCATTTGTAATTTAGAGTTGCAAAGTTACAATAATTTTTTTAACTAACAAAAAATTGCATACTATTTTTAATTATCTATTTGTCATTTATCAGATTTTCAATAATATATATTACGTTTATAATTTTTAAAACAAATCTCTCTCAACAACATTTTCCAAAAACTTTTTTACTTTTGTATAAATCATATGCATAATTTTTTTTCAATCAAATCTTATGCACAAAATTAATGATATTTCAAAAAGAATTACTACCTTTGCAGTTTGTTAGAGATAGAAAATGATATAAATATGAAAAAAAACAGTTACGTATTCAGTCTTACCATTATTGGTATTCTGTATTTTACATTTGGTTTTATTACTTGGTTA
>ONOZ01000137.1 GCA_900319595.1 uncultured Bacteroidales bacterium
AAAAAAAAAAAAAAAAAATGAAAAATTTTCTATAAAAAACTGATTGTCAGAAGTATAAATTTAAATCTTTTTTAATAAAATTATGATAATATACTATGAAAATCAAGTAAATAAGATAGATAATTTATAAAAATAACTAAACATTTTTTATTTTACTCTAACTCTTGGGTCTAAAATACCATAAAATATATCAGTTATGATATTTATCAAAATCAACAGAACGCACACGACAAGCAATGCTCCCATAACCACAGGAAAATCATATTTTTCTAAACTATCAACAATCACCACTCCAATACCCTTCCAATCAAAAATATATTCTATAAATACCGCTCCTGCTATAAGTGAAGCAAACCAACCACTAACCGCTGTAACTACTGGATTAAGTGCATTTTTTAACGCATGTCGCCAAATTATCTGTCTATTATTTAATCCCTTTGCTTTGGCAGTGCGAATAAAATCCTGAGAATAAACATCTAATAAAGTTGCTTTTGTTAATTCTGTTATAACTGCCAATGGTCGTATGCCCAAGGTAAGTGTCGGTAAAATAAGATTTTTTAAACACAAATGCTCTCCCCTACCCAATTCATCAACTACATACAATGAGCCAAACATACTTAATCCTGTGTATTCACTCAGTACAAACGCAAAAAGCCAAGCGATTATTATAGCAGCAAAGAAAGATGGTAAAGACATGCCAATAGAGGTTAAGAACTGAATGCATCTATCAACCCAAGTATTTGCGTATAATGAGGAAAAACTACCAAGTATTACACCTATGATGAACGCAAATATTATAGAGGTAAGTGCTAATATTATAGTATTTGGGAAAGCCTCTGCTAAAATATCCGCAACTGCCCTTTTAGATTGATAAGAACGTCTGAGATATGGCTTTTTCAATACAACTGCCTTAGTTTTTGTCTTTACAAGTGTAGTATAAGAAACATATTTTGTATTATCTAAATAATAATTACTTGTTGGCAATGTACTATGAAACGAAATTGGTGCCAAATCATTAAGATAATTTAAATATTGAACACTCAAAGGTTTGTCCAACCCTAAATCTTTATGGATTATCTCCACACTCTTTTCGTCTGCTCGCTGACCTAACATCATTCTGGCGGGATCTCCGGGTAAGATATTGAATAAAAAGAAAACTAATGTTACAACCCCGAAAATGACCAATACTCCGTAACCAATCTTTTTTAGAATATAGTTTAGCATCTTTATTTAGGAATGGAACGCCAACCCCATTTATTTTCTACTTTTGTATCTTTGATTTGCACAATAGCAGGATTATTTCTTACCATTGCTTCAATCGCCTTGTCATCGCAGGAGTAAAACATATAATTCGTTAAATTATACTTTTCTTGAAACTCGTACCAATAATCTGACGAAGACGCAGTAATTACAATTACTCTTTCGCCTTTATCCGCTTTATCTTTAAGGAATGCGACTGCCTTTTTCATACCCTTATCATTTGCTTTATTCAAATCTACCGCAGCCAAAATATATAAAGAAGAAGTTGTATCACTCAATAGTTGCAAACTCTCATCTTCATTAGACTCAAAGGCTAACAAACTAAAGCCTTCTGCTTTAATTTCGTTAGGATTTGTATAGCGAGACGAGGTAAATGTCCAATGTTGTTGAAAATTAGTATCTTTCTCACTCTCTTGCATCAATTCTTCCATAGAAAATTCTCGTTCTTCTCCACTTGCGTTATTTTTGTATGTAGCAAAAGTTACAGCAGGTGCTTGCTCACTTGGTTTAGGAGCCATTTTATTTCCAATTTTCCAAGGACGAAAATCAATACAAGGCTCATACATCAAATTACGGATACAAAATATTAGTATCAAAACGGCAAACAAACAAAGGGTTATCCAATTTTTTGGATTTTTGAATTGCTGTGGTTTTTCTATATCAGTAACAAATATTCCAACCAGCAAAGCGTCCAAAATTATATTTTTAAAAAATGTCTGCCAATTTGTCAATTTTACTGCATCTCCAAAACAACCACAATCGGATACATTATTTGTCAAAGCATCTATTAGAGTTGTTATAGTAAAAAATAGCATAAACGCAGTTGCTACCCATTTGTTTACCTTATTATATATATGCAACAAAACTGTTACACCAATCAAAAACTCCACACAGCACAACAATACACTGAATATGATATGTATAGACGGTATTGCAGACAATAGCCAATCAAAACCAAAAACTCCCATATACTCTTCTATTTTGTAAGCCGTACCCATTGGATCCACTGCCTTAACAAAACCAGAAAAAATAAAAACTCCGCCAAATAGGAACCTTAAAACGTGATTGACTATGTTTTTTATTTGATTTTTCATAGTATTGTATATATTTAAATTTCAATTATTTATATCTATCAAAATAAAATGCGATTAAAAAAAATTATTATGCTAAAAAAAATAAATTATTTTCTAAAAAGATTTTTTTCTTTTTTAATTTTATTTTTACTAATTAAATTTTGTTTGTTTTTAGTCTTAATATTAGCATTTTAGATTCTTTATTTACAACCCTCTTCACCTATACGAATAAGACAAAAAATAGCATAATTGATAATATCTGTATAACTACCCTCTGGACCTTCGGATACAATGGTTTTTCCTTTGTTATCTTCAATTTGTTTTAACCGTAAAATTTTTTGAAGTATCAAATCCGTCATACTACTTATACGCATATCTCGCCAAGCCTCGCCATAGTCGTGATTTTTCTTTAACATCAAATCTTTTGTCTGCATGGCATACTTATCATATAAGGCTTCGGCTTTGTCATAAGATATTTCATCATAACTATCTTCGCCCAACTCACATTGAATCAACGCCATAATACCATAATTTATAATAGCAATAAATTCTCCTTGCATATTGTCGCCAACAAGATTGACTCCGCTTTGCTGAATGGAACGAATACGCTTTGCTTTTATGAAAATTTGGTCTGTAAGTGAGGAAAGACGCAAAATTCTCCAAGAAGTGCCATAGTCTTTCATCTTCTTTACAAACAAATCCCGTGCATTTTTTATAATATTATCGTATTGGATTGATGTATTTGCCATAAAATTATTATCTTTGCATTCTTAATTAAAAGTTACAACATATTTATTATGCTAACAGACGGCAAAGTTACGCAAAATTCGCAAAATAAAAAAATAAATATTAAGGGAAATCTATTTTCTTTTGATAAACCAATGATAATGGGCATTTTGAACCTAACAAATGACTCTTTTTTTGATGGCGGTTGTTACAATGATTTTGACAAAGCAATAAAAAGGGCTGAAAATATTGTAATGGAAGGTGCAGATATAATAGATATAGGAGCATGTTCAACTCGTCCTGGTGCAAAACTGGTAGATAAAGAAGAGGAAATAGAGAAAATTGTCCCTGTACTAAAAGAAATTCGCAAAAGATTTCCAAGTATTTTGATAAGCATTGATACCGTTTGGGCAGATGTAGTCAAAGCCACAGCAGATTGCGGAGCGGATATAATAAATGATATATCTGGCGGAGAATTTGACGAAAAAATGTTTGACGAAGTAACAAAACAAAAACTTCCTTACATACTTACGCACACCAATACCACGCCCGACCGCATGCAAAAGGAAATTCATTATAATAACCTCTATTTAGATATGTGTCAATACTTTTCTAAAAAAATCAATACTTTAAGAGAAAAAGGAGTAATTGACATAATATTAGATTTAGGCTATGGTTTTGGCAAAACATTACAGATGAATTATTTTTTACTTGCCCATCAAAAAGAGTTTTCTTTGTTTTCTCTACCAATTCTTACTGGAATATCTCGAAAAAGTATGATATATAAACCTTTAAACCTTACACCACAAGAAGTTTTGGCAGAAACAAGTTTTTTACATAACTTTGCACTACAAAATGGAGCAGATATTTTACGAGTACATGATGTAAAAACTGCCGTAAATTGTGTAAAACTTTATCAATTATATAAAAACAACGAACTATGATACTATTAGATATTATACAAAGTCTGCCATCTTTTACAATTACAGATTTTATTGATGTATTTGTAGTTGCACTTTTATTGTTTTTCGTATTTCGTATGATAAAAGGTACTAATGCACTAAGTATAGCAGCAGGATTTTTTATTCTATACGTAATTTGGAAAGTGGTTTCTATACTTGGTATGCGTATAATGAGTGAAATCTTAGGGCAGTTCATATCTTTGGGACTCATGGCATTGATTGTAATTTTTCAACCCGAGATTCGCCGTTTTCTTGTTATGTTAGGTTCAAGTAATTTTGCTGAACGTGGTAGAAAACTCTTTTTTTGGAAAACTCAAAACAATCCACAAAATCTTAATGTCAATGCAATAGTTCAAGCATGTGGGCATATGTCACAATCTATGACGGGAGCGTTAATTATTTTTTGCAAAGAAAACAAATTAGAAACTATAGTACAGACAGGAGAAATGTTTAAAAGCGAACTATCTTCTCAATTGTTGGAAACTATATTCTTCAAAAACACACCACTTCACGACGGAGCAGTTATAATTGATAAAGGACAAATATTAGCAGCACGTTGCATTCTTCCAGTTTCGCACGCAACCAATATTCCTTTGAGTATGGGGCTAAGACATCGCTCTGCATTGGGAGTAACAGAAAACTCAGACGCTATTGCTGTGGTCGTAAGCGAACAAACGGGGCAAATATCAATTGCCGAGGGGGGAATAATTCGTCAAGGTATCACAACAAGTTATTTACAATCATTTTTGGAGAAAAAATTCAACTCTCCCAAAAATCCAAATAATGAAGAAAAGTAACAAAGATTCATAAATTTTTCATATATTTGCAAGTCAAAATAATAATACAGGTATGCTTTCAGTTCATGCACGAGAGGAAGAGATTAAAAACTATATAGGCGAAGAGTTTTTTGCCGATTATGATAGCAATAAGATTTTGGGAAATATAGATTTTTGTGTTTGCCACAAGGAGACTACAACCGCTAACCCTAAATTGACAAACCTTGATATTCCCATCAACTCTTATCTTTGGGCGGAGGCTAAAAAAGGCAATAAAGCAGATATTTATGCATCGTTTGTGCAGTTAATTTTGACTATTGGCAAACAAAAAGCATTTTCAAAGTATAATCCACCATTATTTTTAGGTGCTTTTGACAGCGAAAAGATTGCTTTTCTGCGTTGGGACATTATTCAAGGAGTTTTTTCTATGAATGATATGGACTGGACTATAACTTCGTCCGACCATAGCAATAAACATT
>ONOZ01000017.1 GCA_900319595.1 uncultured Bacteroidales bacterium
GATAATTTAAAATTATGTATCTTTGCAACTGGATTGTTTGGGCATAATTGGATGTAAAAACAATTAGGAATATAGTTTTTGTAATTAATAAATAAAATACATAAAAGCAATGAAAAGAATATATTTAATGATGACCGTTGTGCTTTGTCTATTTGTTTGGACGAGTTGTAATGCACAAAATGAGAAATCCTCAAAAGTAAAATGGATGAGCGTACAAGAGGCTATAAATCAAGGACAAAAAGATGGTAAAAAGGCAAAACTTATTTTTATAGACTGCTATACGTCTTGGTGTGGTTGGTGCAAAGTCTTAGATAATAAAAGTTTTTCCAATGATACTATAGCTGCGATACTCAATTACTACTATTATCCTTGTAAATTTGATGCAGAAGGTAAGGAAGTTATAACATTAGAGAATGAAACTTACAATCCTTCTACTAAAAATGGCAGAGGAGCCACTCATGAATTGATGAAAGTAATTTGGGCAGGGCAAAACGGTGGAGGTTATCCTACAATGTCAATCCGTCGAGGCAATTTTGCTCCGATTGACTGTATCATGGGCTTTTTAGGTGCAGAAGAACTACAACCTGTTTTGGTATACTATGGCGAAAACTTCCATAAAGAGATGTCTTTTGAGAAATTTCAAAAGCAGTATGTTGAACAATACAAAGCAGATGTAATAAAAAAAGTATTTAGTAAGTAATAATTCATATTTATTCTAACATGGCTAGCAGTGATTGTATCAAACGCTTGATGCAAAAAAACATCATCATCGCCGTTGGTTGTACTGAACCGGTTGCGGTGGCTTTGTGTGTAGCAAAAGCAAAAGAAATTTTATCCGAAAGTGTAGATAGAATAGAACTATCGCTGTCTAAAAATATAATTAAGAATGCTATGGGAGTAGGAATCCCTAGTACGGGTATGATAGGATTGCCTATAGCAGTGGCGTTAGGAGTTGTTTGCGGAGATTCATCAAAGGGCTTAGAGGTCCTCTTTGATGCCAAAAACAACGTTGATATTGCAAAAGAGTGGTTAGAGAGTCATTGCGTAAAAATTGGAACCGCACAAACAGACGAGAAACTTTACATACAGTGTTGTGCAGAAAGCAAGCATTCATCTGCAACAGTGGTAATAGCTCAAAATCACACCAACTTTGTTCATATAGAAAAAGAAGGCAAAATTCTTATGCACAAAGAGATTGGACAAAAAGAAGAATATGTTTGCGAAGACGATATATTGAATATCCTAAATGAAAAGATGATTTGGGATTACGCTACAACCGAGCCATTAGAAAACTTAGCGTGGATAGAAGAAACTATAAAATTAAATGGTAAATGTAGCGAAGAAAGTCTAAAAGGTGAGTATGGGTTACAAATAGGTAAAAAATTATTTGAATCTAATGATGGAAATATTCGTACAGAGATTATAGCGAGGACTTGTGCTGCATCGGATGCAAGAATGGACGGCATAACTTTGCCAATCTATTCAAATAGTGGTAGTGGTAATCAAGGAATAACTTGTACGCTTCCTGTATATTATTATGGCGTAAAACACGATATAGATAAAGAAAAGATCATTCGTGCCTTGACGCTTTCGCACCTTACAAGTATCTATATTAAAAGTAAAATAGGTAGATTGTCGGCACTTTGTGGAATAGTTAATGCGGCAATGGGGGCAGCAAGTGGTATAACTTATTTGGCAGGAGGTAGTTTTGAACAAGTATGTTATGCCATTAATAATATGACTAATACAATAACAGGGATGTTATGCGATGGTGCGAAACCTTCTTGTGCTTTGAAAATTTCGACAGGACTACATAGTGCGTTTGATAGTGTGATGCTCGCAATGAATAATATCGTAGTGGATGCAACCGATGGTATTGCTGCGACGGATATAGACAAGACTATAGAGAGTATAGGAAAGATTGGCAGATATGGAATGGATACCACAGATAATATAGTGTTGGAGATAATGACTGCTAAAAATTGTAAGTAGAAATTATCTATTTAAAACTACAAAACCAAGTCTTAATTATGGCAAGTTTAAAGGAAATACAAGAATATGTAATAGAGTTGTTTGACACACAAAATTTTGAGAAACAACCCTCTATGTTATATACTCCTGTCCAATATACAATGAGTTTAGGTGGTAAAAGATTACGCCCTATGCTGTTGATGTTAGCGACTGATATGTTTGGATTTGATTATAAACAAACGGACAATGCTGCTATTGCAATAGAATTAGCACACAATTTTACTTTACTTCACGATGATATAATGGACGAGAGTCCTTTACGTAGAGGAAAACCTACTGTTTATCAAAAATTTGGTACGGATAAAGCAATACTTTCCGGCGATGTGATGTTAGCAAAAGCGTATGAATACCTACTCAAATGCGATGCAAAAAAGAATCAGCAGTTAGTAAAGACTTTAAATTCTGTTTTGATTCAGGTAATGGAAGGTCAAGCATACGATATGGATTTTGAGCAGAGAAACGATGTAACTCAAAAGGAATATATCACAATGATAAGTTTAAAAACATCTGTCTTACTTGCTGCTGCACTGAAAATGGGAGCAATTCTGGCAGATGCACGTGCTGAAGATATGAATGCCCTTAGCGAGTTTGGTTTGTTTCTTGGTATTGCTTTCCAACTACAAGATGATATTTTAGATTGTTGGAGCGATTTAAATGAATTTGGGAAAGTGGTAGGTAGTGATGTGGTTGATAATAAGAAAACAATACTTTTCCTAACAGCAGTGGAAAAAGCTAACGACACAGACGCAACAGAATTGACTAATTGGTATTTAGAAAAAACTAATGACTTCCAAAAGAAAAAGCAAAGAGTAATAGAATTGTTTGAAAAGTACAATGTCAAAAGCGATGTAGAACAACTTATTAATAATTATACTAATAAAGCATTGGAATCGTTAGATAAGATTGGTGTTAGTGAAGATAAAAAAGAGAATTTGCGACAATTAGCAAAGAGTCTTATAAATCGTAAAAAATAATTCACTATATGGACGCACAATTTAAGGCATCGGAATTGACACTCGCAGACGATGGAAGTTTATATCATATAAGATTATTTCCAGAAGAGTTGGCAGAAAATGTAATTCTTGTTGGCGACCCCAAAAGAGTGGAGGTTGTTAGTCGTTTTTTTGATACAATTGAAGTAAAAAAAGAGAATCGCGAGATTGTTACTCATACGGGCTTGTACAAAGGCAAACACATTACGGCAATGAGTACAGGAATGGGGGTAGATAAGCTTGATATAGTAATAACTGAATTAGATGCTTGCAAAAATATTGATTTAAAAAAGCGGACGCTTAAAGATAATCTGACGAGTTTGAATCTTATTCGCTTAGGAACAACCGGTGCTATGCAAAAATCAATGGAAGTCAATTCCTTTATATGTTCTGAGTACGTTATTGGAATAGATGGTATGATGTGGTTCTATAAAAATAATATAGAAGTATTGGCAAATGCATTACAAACGGAATTCATAGACTTTATGCATTGGAAAAGTCCTTTACCTACACCATACGCTGTGCGTTGTTCAAACAACCTTTTAGAGAAAATTGCGTTTGATATACCAAAGGGAATAACTATTACTGCACCAGGCTTTTATGGTCCGCAAGGTAGAGAAATTCGTTTGCCATTATATGATAATACAATAAATGAAAGACTACCTAAATTTTCTTATAACGATTTGAAAATAACTAATTATGAGATGGAAACTTCGTCTTTATATTGTTTGGGCAAGAATTTAGGTCATAATGTGCTGACAATATGCAATGTTATAGCAAACAGAGAACGAGGTGAATTTGCAAAGGATTATCATACATCTATGCAACATTTGATTGCTACGGTTTTAGATAGAATTTAAGAAATGAGAAACATAAGTTACATATTTTTTTTATTTGTTTTAATAACTTCGTGTAATAACCAAAAAGAGAGGGATTTGTCTATAACGCTATCCGAACAGACAATGGCAGATATTATAAAGGATATGTCAAAAGCAGATTATATGGTTGCCATATCAGGAAAAGATTCGGTGGAAATGAAGAAAATGCGTAACGATTATGCACAAACAATTTGCAGACACTATAATACTACTGTAGAAGTATATAATCATAACCTTAAAATCTATTTACAAAATGATGAGGTTATGAAACGAATTTTGGAAAAAGCAAAGCAATAAAATTATAAATGTTTTAAAGGATGTTAGTCAAAACTTTCGGAAGTGCAATTCAAGGAATAATAGCCACAACAGTAACAGTTGAGGTAGCAGTTGAACAAGGAATCAATTTTTTCTTAGTAGGATTACCTGACAGTGCTGTCAAAGAATCACAACAACGTATATCTTCGGCTTTAAATACGTATGGCTACAAAATACCAGGCAGAAAAATAGTAATAAATATGGCACCTGCCGATATAAAGAAAGAAGGCAGTGCTTACGATTTGACTATTGCAGTAGGAATATTGGCAGCAAGTGAGCAGATTGCTAATGCGGACAAAATAAGCGAATATCTTATTATGGGAGAATTGGGTTTGGACGGCACATTAAGGCCAATTAAAGGAGTTCTTCCTATTGCTATGCAGGCACAAAAAGAAGGTTTCAAAGGTTTTATACTTCCCCAATCCAACGCTAAAGAAGCCGCTATTGTACAAGGCTTAGAGGTTTTAGGCGTTGATAATATTTTGCAAGTAATCAATTATTTCAACGGTACGGATTCTATACAAAGAGAAATTATTGATGTTGAGCAGGAATTTGAAAAAGGGCTTAACGATTATGATTTAGATTTTGCAGACGTAAAAGGACAAGAAAATATCAAACGTGCAATGGAAGTGGCTGCGGCGGGCTCACATAATGTTTTACTTATCGGGGCTCCTGGTAGTGGAAAGACAATGCTTGCTAAACGCTTGCCAAGTATTCTTCCACCTTTGACAATAGAAGAAAGTTTAGAAACGACCAAAATTCATTCTGTGGCAGGAAAAATTGGTATTCGCTCTGCTTTGATTAGCGTCCGTCCATTTCGTTCTCCTCATCATACTATTAGCGATATTGCTTTGGTAGGAGGGGGTGCTTATCCTCAACCGGGAGAGATTTCTTTGGCACATAACGGAGTTTTATTCCTAGACGAGTTACCTGAATTCAAACGTAGTGTTTTGGAGGTGTTGCGTCAGCCGATGGAAGAGAGAGTTATAACTATTTCTCGCACAAAGCAAACTACAGAATATCCTGCCTCGTTTATGTTAGTTGCTGCTATGAATCCTTGTCCATGTGGTTATTACAATCACCCAACAATTCCTTGTACATGTGGAGCGGGTGCTGTAAATAGATATATGAGTAAGATTTCAGGTCCTTTACTTGATAGGGTTGATATTCAAATAGAGGTTGTTCCTGTGCCTTTCAAAGAATTGTCGGAACAGAGAGTAGGGGAGAAAAGCGAGGTTATACGTCAAAGGGTTATAGAGGCAAGAAAACTACAAAAGCAAAGATTCAAACATTTTGAGAACATACACTGCAACGCACAGATGACACCAAAACTAATGAAAGAGTTTTGCCAAATAAGCGAGCAGTCGTTGAATTTGATTAAGAGTGCGATGGCAAAATTGGGTTTATCGGCAAGAGCGTATGACAGAATTTTGAAAGTCTCTCGTACGATAGCAGATTTGGAAGGCACACCAAATATAGAAACTCGCCACATATCAGAGGCAATCAATTATAGAAGTTTAGATAGAGAGAGTTGGGGCAGATAATTTATTCAGAAATGAAACAAGTCCGCTACAATTTAGTAACGGACTTGTTTTTGTAGATATATCGTTGTTTTACTCTACAATCAATTTTTGA
>ONOZ01000096.1 GCA_900319595.1 uncultured Bacteroidales bacterium
ACTCCGGATGGGACTTGAACCCATAAGAGCGCATTGCTCACGGGATTTTAAGTCCCGCGTGTCTACCAATTCCACCACCAGAGCAACTTAATCTGATGTTTTAGAGCGGAAAACGAGGTTCGAACTCGCGACTTCAACCTTGGGAAGGTTGCACTCTACCAACTGAGCTACTTCCGCTTATTCATAAACAGTCTAAGTCTTTTGTCAAAACTTTTATTCCCTATACTCCTCAACCCTCTATGCCCCTATTTATAAGAACTTCATTTTTTTACTTTGGCATAAAAAAAGAGCGGGAAACGGGACTCGAACCCGCGACCCCAACCTTGGCAAGGTTGTGCTCTACCAACTGAGCTATTCCCGCAATTTTGACTTTGCAAAAGTATAACAAATTTTTATTCTGACCAAATAAAAATATAAAAATATTTATTAAATTTGCAAAATAGTTTTATAAATATTTAATTTACAATTATTTAATCTAACAATATTATTCACTGAAATTAAATAAATAATCACGCGTTTTAATAAATTAATGTCAATAAATAATTTATTTTTATCGGATTTAAATTTATTTTCATCACTCCACTACAAAAAACATTGAAAAAATAAATAAATTTTGCTCTACAATGTCTTCGTAGTTTTCATTTTAAGTTATTTATTAAACTTAATTTTAAGTTTTTCAATCATATCCTTGCTCATTTTCTGCAAATCGTACTCTGGAGAAAAACCCCATTCGTTTCTTGCACAAGAATCGTCCATCCAATTAGGCCAACTATCTGCTATACTTTGCTTTACAGGATCAACATCATAGGTCATCTTAAATTCTGGATAGTATTTCTTAACCTCAGAATAGATTTCCTCTGGGTCAAAGTGCATAGCCGTTACATTAAACGAATTTCTATGTATAAGTTTTTCTGGATTTGCCTCCATAATATTTATTGCCGCATTCAAAGCATCTGGCATATACATCATATCTAATTGAGTACCTTTTTGTAATGGACAAACAAAATCCTCTCCTTTAACTGCCGCATAATAAATATCAACAGCATAATCCGTAGTACCGCCACCCGGAGGAGTTACATAGGAAATCAATCCCGGAAAACGTACCGAACGAGCATCAACACCAAATCTTTTGTAATAATAATCGCCTAATAATTCGCCTGTTACCTTGGTTACGCCGTAAATTGTACCTGGCCTTTGAATAGTATCTTGGGGTGTGCCATTTAACGGAGTACTTGGTCCAAAAGCACCAATAGATGACGGAGTGAATAAGGCACATGTTTTTTCTCTTGCTATCTCTAAACAATTGAGTAAAGCACCCATGCCGACATTCCAACCTAGCATTGGATTTTTCTCTGCTGTTGCCGAAAGAATTGCAACCAAATTATAAATAGCATCAATATCGTATTTATTAACTATATCTGCTATTTGCTTAACATCACAAGCATCTATTTTATCAGTAGGTCCTGATTCCTGTATTTGTTTGGTCAATCTATCTGGATTCAAATCTGTGGCAACAACATTACTACCACCATAAACTTCTCTTAATCTCATTGTTAGTTCTGAACCAATCTGTCCACCCGAACCTAATACCAGTATTTTTTTCATTATATTTATTACGTTTAAGTATCCTATAATCTAATTCGACTTGCAAAATTACAAATTTTTCTTTAATTATAAAAATTTACGACCAAACATCAACACTATTCGTCCTCAAAATAGTATTCATCAATTACTTGCAAATATTTTTCAAAGCGAACATAGTCTTTTGGGTAGCAGAAAAATGTGTAATTACTTATAAATTCATCACCATAATATCCCTCAATCCACAAATAATCTGTATCTGGATTAAAGTTTTTTATATCCTTGTAGGCAATACTTGCTAAAAGTTGGGTTTTGTTTGCCTTAACAATAGATTTCTCTCCTATATATATATAATGTACTAAGTCGTCCTGATTCATGATTCGTATTTTATAGGTCAAAAGTGTATCTTCAAGCAAATCGCTACAAACATAGATTTTTACACTATCACTATCGTTTTTGTCAATAGTAAATATTACATCTTGAAAACACTTCTGGGCGGTGTAATACAAAGGTTTAACATCTCCATTAGCCTCCACACACCCCCAACCTACACAAGGGTAAGGGTCATTGTACTGCCAAAACAATGTTCCCATACAATAGGGTTTGTTTTGTCTGTGAGCCTCCATTGCCATCTTCATTCCCTCTTGCTGAGTTAGTTGGGAAAAGAATATATATTGCTCATCGTCTTTATAATCACCAAACCATTCTTTTAATCTATTATCTACAAGTTCAAAACCTCTCGGATGCTTTTGATGAATTGCAAATTCTTCATTATCCTTTGTGTATGGTGCAGAACAATACTTCTCGGCAGTTTGCATATTCATTGCTCCCTGAAAACCATATTCGCTCATAAAACGCGGAATCTTATGAGTATAAGTTTCAAAATTGGAATCTGCCCACCAGACTCCATAATAGTGAGAATCTCCATGCGTCCTACTTCTTTCACTTCCCCAACCATGATTGACAGGCGAGGAATGAATATAATCTAATGTAGGGACATATGTTTTTGCAATACTCCCCAAAACCTCTTTAAACAAATAATCATAATCCTTTACCGCTTGAATAGTATCTTTTACAATATCCTTCCAGCCCCAATGGTTCCAACCTTCCCAAATTTCATTATTACCACAGATAAGTGCCAATGACGGGTGTCCACTAATACGAATAAGATTTTGAATTGCATCTTGTTTAACATTATTTACAAAAGTATCATTTACAGGATACAATTCAGTTGAAAAAGGATAGTCCTGCCAAACCATGATTCCATTTTTGTCGCAATAGTCAAAAAACTCATCCGAACCATAATCACTACCTCCCCAAATACGTAGCATATTCATATTAGCGTCTTTTGCTAATATTATATCGTTTAGTGGATCAGCATAAGTCATTATATAGTTTGCTCCCTTCGCAAATATATCTTCATTATTTACTCTGAAATAAAAACTCTCCCCTATTTCGTCTTGTTCCCTTATTAAGTGTATTTGTCTAACTCCAAATTGTGTTGTTTTCAGTATATTCGTATCATTATCCAAACACAAATTCACTTTATACACATATTGCGTACCTAGACGATTGGGATACCACAACTTAGCATCTTTAATTGTAAATTCGAAAGTATAATACCCGCTTTCGTTAGGTTGTAACTCAAATTCCAAAAGTTCTTTAAACTCTACTGCATCTTTATACTCCTGTTTGCAATTAGTAACAATCAATTTATGTTTTTCTTTCAAAGGTTTAAAGAAATGCACATTCAAAATCATCTGCCCTTCTTTCGTATCATCTACATTACATAATATTGTATCAGTTTGAATATTTGCATAATCTATACAAGGTGTGTTATCTTCAAAAGATATATATATTTTACCAATACGAGGAGCCAATGTCTTTGGATGCCAATCCCAACCATAAAGATATTGTGGCGAACGCTGATTCATACGTACGGAGTCTTTGGGTGTAAATCTCAACTCAATAGAATTCTTACCTTTTTTCAAATACTTCTTTATGTTATCTTTATACTCTAAAAACGAATTATTATAATACTTAACGAATTTCTTGTTCATATATAACGAACAATTTCCGTCAAGTTTCTGAATATTCAAATAAGCATAGTCTTGTTTTAAGTCTTCTTTATTTATATGAAACTCGCATATATAACTCCATGTCATAGAATCTATTCTCTCCAATTGCTTTTCATTAGTACGTACAAACATTGAGTCAATTATGCCGTTGGATTGCAGTATATCGTAAGTATTAACATTATAGTCTAAATCAAAACCTGTGCATTTTATGTCTTTTCCATTAGTAAGCATCGCGTTATGGAAAAAGACTTTTGTCACATCTTTATTACTTTGATTTTGTGCCAATAGTAATAAAGGATAAAACAGTAAGAAAGAGATAAGAAATTTTTTCATTTTTGTAATATCTTAAAATTATTCATAAACATCCTAATAACATAGAGCAGCAGCACCCAAAATTGCGGCATCTTCTTCTTTTAAACCAGAAAGTTCTATATCAATAGTATTCTGAAAAACTGAAAACAAAAATTCATTCAAATATTTTTTCAATGGATTCAAAAGAATGTCGCCAGCTTTAGACAATCCTCCAAACAAATACACTTTTTCGGGAGAAGTTACCTCACTTGCATTTGCTATTCCTAATGCTAATATTTTTGCCGTATAATCAAAACATTCCAAAGCAAGAGAATCTCCTTTCAATGCTGCCTCATAAATATCTTTACTTGTAATTTCATCTTCTTTTATTGCTCGAAGAATAGAATCTCTTGTGGTATTTGCCAGCATCTCTTTTATAGTTATCACTATTCCGGTGGCAGAGGCATATCTCTCGACACAACCTTTTCGCCCACAATTACATTGTCTGCCATCAATGTCTATAATAGTATGACCAACTTCTCCTGCAAACCCTGTATGACCATAAACCAATTTACCATCCACTACAATACCTGAACCAACGCCCGTTCCTAAAGTAATCATTATAAAGTTTCTCACATTCTTTGCTTTCCCGTATATCATTTCTCCTATTGCAGCGGCGTTAGCATCATTAGTTACAGTAACTTTTAGATTATATCCGTCCTTTAAAAGTAATACTTCTAAAATTTCTTTCAATTCTATTATGCCATTGAAAGGTAGATTTGGAGCATATTCTATTGTCCCATGATAATAATTGCCATTGGGAGCACCAATTCCTACTCCCAATATAAGATTCTCTTCCTTTACTCTATCGGCAAGCAGTTCTATCTTTGTGGCAACAGATTTCAGGTAATCATCTACTATTGAAGATTCTTTGGTACGCAATTTCTCTTTTGCTACAACAGTTCCACTTTCATCAACAAGCCCGATGACCGTATTTGTTCCACCTATATCAATTCCAATACTATAATCCATTTTGTTATTGTTTTATATTGTTCATTAAATCTTCCATACTAAAAAAACCCTTTTTGTTTTGTAAAAACTCCGCTCCCAATACGGCTCCCAAAGCAAGCCCTTTACGGTTCAAAGCCTTATGTTTAATTTCTATAACATCACATTCGGAGTCGTAAGCAATGATGTGAGTACCAAATTCCTCGCCTTTGCGAACAGAATTTACAGGCATAATCTTGTCATTTCCTGCAATATCTTTCTGCCACGAGGTCATATTGTTATAATTTGCCAACAAATCATTTGCCAAAGTAATGGCAGTACCCGAAGGTGTATCTTTCTTATGAATATGATGTATTTCGGTTACAGAAGGTGTGTAATTATTATACTTATTCATCAACTTTGCTAAATATATATTCAACTGACGAAACAAATACACGCCAATAGCAAAATTAGAAGAGTATAAAAACGATTGATTTTCCGTTTCTACCTTTTGTTTTATAGATTCTAAACTCTCATACCAGCCTGTCGTTCCGCTAACAATAGGAATATTTCTTTTAAAACACTCATCAAAATTACTTATAGCTGCACTTGGCTGAGTAAATTCTATAGCTACGTCTATCTCTCGCGGATTGATTTTAGAGAAATCTCCATCTATGTCAATAATACCAGCGATGCGGTGTCCTCTTTGTTGTGCCGTCATTTCAACTTGACGACCCATTTTTCCGTAACCTATCAGAAGTATGTTCATATCAATTTATACTAAAACAGGTTGCAAAGTTACAAAAAATTATTATGTTTATTGAATAACTCTGATAAAAACTATTATTTTTTATAAATGTCGCAAAATGGCAATCTATTCATAATTGAGCGACCTAAAGTAATTTCGTCTGTAAATTCTATATTGTCTCCAATAGATACTCCACGTGCCAATGCAGATACTTTAACATTCAAATCCTGTACAACCTTGTTTATATAAAAGCAAGTGGTATCTCCCTCCATTGTAGTAGGAAGAGCCAAGATTATTTCTTCAATATTCTCTTTTGCAATTCTCTCTACAAGTTCTTTAATCTTTATATCCGAGGCACTAATACCGTCAATAGGAGAAATAACTCCGCCCAATACATGATAGACTCCGTTATAAGAATTAGTATTCTCTATTGCCATGACATCTCTTATATTTTCTACAACACAAACTAATGAATGATTGCGTTTTGGATTCTTACAAACTTCGCATTCTTCACTATCGGAAATAGAAAAACAATGCTTACAAAGTTTTATTTCATTACGCATATTCACAAGAGCCTCTGTCAATTGTTTTGTCTGCAATTCGTTTTCATCAAGTAAATAAAGTGCGAATCGCAATGCCGTTCTATTGCCCACGCCGGGCAGTTTGCTAAATTCATTTATTGCCTTTTCTAAGTATATTGACGGATAATTCATTTAGTATATTATCGTAAAAATCAAACGCAAAGATAATATATTTTTTGCTAATGTATGAAAATTGTTTTACTATATTTGTAGAATTAAATAATTTTAGTAACTTTGCAGTTCATAATAAACAAGTACATAAAATTGATAATAAACATTTTAGTGATATGAAAAAATTCATTCTTTGCCTAAGTGCAATTATTATTTCTTTAGGTGCATATTCTCAAAAGGCACAATTGGTCAATACATTAGTAGGAACTGACGAGCATGGGCATACTTACCCCGGTGTTGTAGCACCTTTTGGTCAAGTTCAGTTATCTCCTGACACACGCTTAAGTGGTTGGGACGGTTGTAGCGGTTATCACTACTCGGACAACAAAATTTATGGTTTTTCGCACACACATCTTTCTGGCACGGGTTGCGAGGATTTGGGCGATTTCTTATTTACGCCGACTGTCCATTCCAAAAATGTCGAGGATTTAAGATTAGATTTCAAACATTCCGACGAACAAGCCTTCGCTGGCTACTATAAAGTTAAAGGTTTCAATAAAAAGGGAATTACTGTGGAACTTGCAGCAGATGAAAGGCATGGTTATCATCTTTATACCTATCCTAATAATGATACTATGGCAGTTGTAATCGATATGAGGCATAGAGATTTCACCTTGGATTGGAATGTAGAAATTAGAGACAAAAGAACAGTCGTGGGATACCGTGCATCAAAATCTTGGAACGAGAATCAGCAAGTTTATTTTGCATCTTCATTTAATAAAGATATACAAGATTCTTTCTTAGACAAGAAATCTGGAAGACTTTATCTGTATTTTGGACAGACAAATAAAGTAGGAAAACAATTAGAGGCTAAAGTATCAATTTCGTCTGTCAATAAAGAAGGAGCATTAAAGAATTTGAATAGCAAAAGTGCAAACAATTTCCAACAAGCGAAGAAAACATCTATTGCATTATGGGAAAAGGCGTTATCTGTTATAGACATAGAAGGTGGAACAAAAGAGCAAAGACGCACTTTCTACACTTCATTATATCATTGTATGATTTCTCCAAACCTATATTCTGATGTTGATGGCAAATATCGTGCAATGATTAACAATAACAAAGATATCAATAATAAAATTGATGGAGTTGTGCCTATGAACCCTATTGCTAATGCCAACGGATACAATAGATATACAATCTTTTCGTTGTGGGATACTTATCGTGCGTGGAATCCATTGATGAGCATCATACGCCCTGATTTGTGTATGGAATTTGAAAAAACTTTTTTGGATTATTATCGTCAGACTAACGAACTTCCAATGTGGGAATTGCACTCTTGGGAAACTTATTGTATGATTGGTATTCATGGAGTGAGTGTTTTGGCAGAGTGGATAAGAAAAGGTATCTGCATTGACAATGAATTAGCTCTTCAAGCAATGATTTCTACGGCCAATATGCAAAAACTTGGACTTCCATTCTTTAATCGTGATGGTTATATATCTGCTGAATTTGAGCATGAGGGAGTTGCTAAGACTGTTGAGTTTTGCTACAATATGTATTGTATTGCACAAACAGCTAAAATGTTAGGGAAAGAAGATATTTATAACGAATATATTCAGAAAGCACAATATTACAAAAATCTATTCAATCCTAAAAACAAGTTTATCCAACCAAAAGAAAACGGACGTTTCATTCCAAACTTTGACCCTAAACAAATAGACATCAATTACACGGAGGGCAACGGTTGGCATTATACTTTCTATGCTCCACAGGATATAAATACCCTTATTGAGATGATGGGGGGTAAAGATGCTTTTGAGAATAAATTAGACGACTGCTTTAATTCCACCGAGGCTACAACAGGTCGTAATCAAGCCGATGTTACAGGTCTTATTGGTCAATATGCACACGGCAACGAGCCTTCACAACATACGGCATATCTATATAATTATGTTGGAAAACCATACAAAACTCAAAAACTCGTACGTCAAATTCTTACTACCCTATATTCCGATAAGCCAGATGGAGTTTGTGGCAATGACGACTGCGGACAAATGGCTGCTTGGTATGTTTTGAGTGCTATGGGCTTGTATGCAGTTTCTCCTGTTAGTGGGGAATATGCTATTGGCTCACCTCTATTTGATAAAGTTACTATACATTTGGCTAATGGCAAGAAATTTATCATCAATGCTAAACAAGGCAAGAATACAATGTACGTTAAATCTTTGAAACTCAATAATAAGAATTATACTAAGAGTTATCTGACACACGAAGATATAATCAATGGAGGTAGTCTTTCTTTTGAGATGAGCGACACACCTAATTATCATTTTGCCTCCGCTCCTAACGATTGTCCTAAGGCACAAATAACAGATAATTTAATATCCATTGTTCCTCATTTAGAATATGATGGTACTGGAACCTTTACTGATAAGTTGGATATCAAGGTTAATTATCTTAATAAGGATTTCTCATTGAACAAAACCGAAAGAATAAACCTTAAAGGTACTAATGGAGTAAATGTTTCTAATATTTCCGATGGTGATATAAGTAAAAATGTTTATGCAGCCTTTTATAAGATTCCTAAGGGTAGAAGTATTCAATTGCTTACACCATATTCTCCACAATATACGGCAGGTGGCGATAATGCTTTGATTGACAAAAAAATGGGAACGGATAATTGGCGTTTGGGATGCTGGCAAGGTTATTGGGGAGAGAATGTTGAGGCTATTATTGACCTAGGAGAAAAGCAGGAAATCAATTCTATTGGTGGGAATTTCGTACAAGAGGAGCGTGCATGGATATTTGCTCCGATTAAGGTGGAATATTATGTAAGCGATAATGGCAAGGACTTTACTTTATTGGAAACCGTGCAAAACCCTATTGACCCAAAACAAAGCGGAGTTATTACTCATACATTTGCAACTCAAAAGAAAACAAACGCAAGGTACATAAAAATGAAAGCATATAACAGAATGACTAATCCTGAATGGCATTTATCTCCAGGAGAAAAGTCATGGCTGTTTATAGATGAGATAATAATTAAATAATAGATTATAATTTAGTCTTTTAACTGTCGTTAATCTACTAATAAACAAACCGCAGACAAGTTGTTACGCTTGCTTGCGGTTATGTTATATACAGTCCTCTTTATACAACACTACAAAAACTACACATAGAACTCAGATATTTACAGACATTTTATGTTTTTATCTATGGTAAGATTTGCCTTTTTTCTGCATCATTTTTTATTGTACGAATATTATTTTTTTAATCACTCAAATAAATTTATTTTTCTTCGTAATAATTTTACTAATCAGCCTGATTATCCCACCCCCTTCTAAATTATTGTTATTCAGTATATTTTCTACTTTGCAAAGTTACAAAAAATTTTGGAAAAAACAAAAAGAATTGAAAAAAAACATCACGCCAAACGACCTACTACTATCTTAACCAATAAACTAAAAAAAGAAAATGGGATAATTGTAACTTTATCCCATCAAAAAAACGTATGAAAAACACAAGAATTATCTTTTATCGTTTCAATCCCTTAAAGAATTTACTTCCTAAATAAACTGCCTGTTCCCCTAACTCTTCTTCTATACGAAGTAATTGATTATATTTGCAAATTCTATCTGTACGTGAAGCACTACCCGTTTTGATTTCACCAGTATTCAATGCCACTGCCAAATCTGCTATGGTTGTGTCTTCAGTTTCACCACTCCTATGGCTCATAACTGCAGTGTAGCCATTATTATTTGCTAAGCGAACAGCGTTGATCGTTTCTGTCAATGTACCTATCTGATTAAATTTGATAAGGATTGAGTTTGCAACTTGTTTGTCGATACCCATCTGTAATCTTTTCACATTCGTAACAAACAAATCATCTCCTACTAACTGTACTTTCTCACTTAACGCATCTGTTAAGGCTTTCCAACCGTCCCAATCGTCTTCTGCCATTCCGTCTTCTATACTTATGATTGGGTATTTAGCACACCAATTCTTCCAATAGTCTGCCATCTGGGAGGAAGTTAGTTTCTCGCCTGTAGACCATTTGAAATGATACATCTTTTCCTCAGGTAAGTAAAATTCGCTACTTGCAGGGTCCAATGCTATACGAATATCGTCCCAAGGTTTATACCCTGCCTTTTCTATTGCTTGCAAAACAACTTCTATCGCCTCTTCATTGCTACCCAAGTTTGGTGCAAAACCACCTTCATCTCCTACATTGGTAGAATGTCCTTTATCTTTAAGAACAGACTTTAAGTGATGAAATACCTCAGCACCCATTCTTAAACCTTCTGCAAAAGTAGGAGCACCGACAGGCATAATCATAAATTCTTGAAAATCTATTTTGTTGTCTGCATGAGCACCACCATTCAAAATATTCATCATCGGAACAGGTAAAGTGTAAGCATTCGCACCACCAATATAACGATAAAGTTCCTGACCCGTCTCTTGAGCCGCTGCTTTTGCACAAGCCAAAGAAACTCCTAATATTGCGTTTGCCCCAAGTCTGCCTTTATTGTCAGTACCATCTAATTCTATCATTCTTTTGTCAAGAAGTATCTGGTCTTGAACATTCATTCCGCGAAGTTCTTCTGCAATTGTTTTATTTACATTATTTACTGCTTTCAAAACTCCTTTACCTAAGAACATAGTCTTATCTCCATCTCTTAGTTCTACTGCCTCATGTACTCCAGTTGAAGCACCCGATGGAACAGCTGCACGACCAAACGCACCCGCTTCAGTATAAACATCAACTTCTACAGTAGGATTTCCCCTTGAATCAAGAATTTGTCTTGAATGTATTCCAATTATTTGACTCATATCTAAAAAATATTAAATGTTATTTATATTATTTTTATTGGCTTGCAAAGTTACAATAAATTTAAATAATAATGAAAAAACAATTACTTATTTAATGAATTTTCCTATTATCCATAAGTCTTTAAGATTTATAATAACTCTATAGCAAACAAGGATACTATTTCTTTTTGAAGTTATCTAAACCTCTATTTAAAAACTCTATAAAATTATTAGCATTCTTGTCGTAAGGTTGTGGCTTGTCTGTCAAAAGATTGCCATTACCATCCATAAGTACATACAAAGGTTGGGCATTGGCGTGAAATTTCTCTATTTGATAGTTAAGATTTCTTCTGCCTAAGGTCTTGATAGTTTTACCGTTCATCTCAGTCCATTCTTCTTTCGGAAGTTCTATTGTATTTTCATCACAATACAAAGAAACTAAGATATAATCCTCTTGTATCATCTTCTTAACGGCAGGAACTGACCAAACAGCCGTTTCCATCTCTCTACAATTTGCACAACTCTTTCCTGTAAAGTCTAAGAACAAAGGTTTATTGACTTGTCTTGCATAAGCCTTTGCCTCTTCTAAGTCAAAGAAAGCTTTGAATCCAACAGGCACATGCTCATCCAACTTATCTGCGTATTTTCTATTCAATGGGAAATTACCCATATCGATAGTATTTCCTCCTATTCCACCATTTTCAACTATAATTTTCTCTATATTATATTCTTGCGAGGAGACAGGAGGTAAATAGCCCGAGATTGCACTTAATGGAGCTCCCCATAGTCCTGGAATCATATATATTGTAAAAGAGAATGAAGTAATAGCAAGGAACAAACGAATAACAGATATATGTTTTAATTCAGAATCCCCTTTAAATTTTAATTTTCCTATAAGATAGAATCCAATCATTGCAAAGATTACTATCCATATGCAAAGGTATGTGGTTCTCGGCAAAATACCCCAATTCATCGCTTGGTCGGCTACCATCAAGAATTTCAAACCTAAAGCAATCTCCAAAAAACCAAATACAACCTTAACACTATTTAGCCATGAACCACTCTTCAAGTTCTTTAAGAATGATGGAAACATAGCCAACAATGTGAAAGGTAGTGCAAACCCTATAGCAAATCCTAACATTGACACAAAGAATATGAAAGAATTGCTACTACCTGACGCCATCTCTACAAGAGCTGCTCCTAATATTGGACCCGTACAAGAGAAGGATACCAAAACAGTAGTCAAGGCTATAAAGAATGCTCCTAACAATCCGCCCTTTTCGCTTTCTTTATCGGATTTATTAACCCATTTGCTCGGCATCGTTATTTCGAATAAACCAAAAAACGACAACGCAAAGACCATGAATATAATAAAGAAGATAACATTAGGAATCCAATGCGTAGATATGATATACATGGCGTCTTTACCAAATATCAATGTAAGTAACAATCCCAATACTGCGAAAATTAGTACTATAGACAAACCAAAGAAGTAAGCCTGTTTTCTACCTTGTCGATTTGTTTTCTTGCCATGAAGGAAAAACGATATAGTCATTGGTATCATTGGGAAAACACAAGGAGTCAAAAGCGTAATAAGCCCAACTCCAAAAGAGATAAGAAAAACCATCAACAAAGATTTATTTGCCAAATCTTGAGTATCTCCCATTGATTGAGCCTCTACAACTTGCTCGGCTTCGCTTGCTATATTTTCTGCAGTAATAGACTCTGTAGTTGCAGTTTCTTCTGTAACAGTCTCCGTATTTTCTGCAATAACTTGAGCTACATTAGGATTGCCTTTAACATCAAATATATATTCTACATCGTCTGGAGGAATACATGAACCGTTTTCACATAATTGGAACGTAACCATTCCTTTTACTTTGAAATCTTTTTCAGTTTTTACTTTGATTTGTTGGTGGAATACTACCGTACCCTCAAAATATCTTGTCGTATCCTTTGCATATTTATCATATTTTGCAAGATATTTTGGTTCTTTCACTTGTCCTAAACGTTGATAGTCGCTAGATTTCTCAAAAGTAAATTCTATCGGCAATTCCGTACCTTTTGTTTTTTGAGAATAGATATGCCACCCGCTTTGTAATTGACATGTCAAAACCAAATCTGCAATGGAATCGTTTATTTTATTAGTTTTGAAAGCCCATTTAGCAGGACTCTGTTGCGAATAAGCAAAACCGCATAATAATACGGCTACTAAAACAATCTGAATCTTCTTTAAATTTAACATCTTTATATTTTCTTTATCTGTTTCCTCAATCTAATTTTCTTTACTCTCCAATTTGTACATCAATCACTCTAATACCTTTATCGCCTTAACCAAAGGACTGGATTTTGAGTTTTAGAGCCTTTACGAACTTGAAAATTCATTTCACTTTGTCCGTCTTCATTTGTAGAAATTGTGCCAATTTTTTGTCCCATTGTAACTTTGCTACCCTTACTTACCGACGTGCTTTCCAAATTAGTATAAACACTCATATACTCTCCATGTCTAATGATTACAACTTTCTTTCCGTTAGGTCCTTGAAAGACACTACAAACTTCTCCTTCGTAAATACTTTTCACACTCGAGCCTTTAGTCGTACGAATATCAATACCCTGATTCTCTATCTGCACTCCTTTGATATCAGGATGCTGTTGAACACCAAAACTACTAACAATAACTCCCTTATCTACCGGCCAAGGAAGTTTTCCTTTATTTCCCTCAAATCCTTTATTCAATTCCACATCTTTTGCCGTTGCGAGCATTGTCATTTCGTCCTTCTTAGGCTGTGTCTTTGTATTAGCTGTTGTATTAACTGCAGTTGTTGTCTTTTTATTAGCAGCGTTTTTCTGTGCTGCCAATTGTTGCTGCTTTTTTATTTCTGCATTGATGGCAGCATTGATTTGCTGTTGTAATTTCTTCTTTTTAGCCTGTGCTTGTTGTATTTGCTTTGTCAACTGTTTTTCTTGACTTTTAATATCTTTGACGGCTTTTTCCTTTTGTGCTTTTTCCTTTTGTAAGGTTGCTGCATGAGCTTTCTCTTGTCTAAGTAATACACTTTGAGATTGTTTTTGGGTCATCAAATCACCCGCCATAATTGTCAATTCATTAGTTTTCTTTGTAATAAGTGCCATTTGTTGCCGTTGTATCTGGGCAAAACGTCTAAAAAATACATATCTTTGATAAGCCTCATGATAATCCTTGGCGGAGAATATAAACAAGAGTTTATCGGTTGCAGTTTTGTTCCTCTGGGCATAACGTAACATTTGAGCATAGTGTTGCTTTAAAATCTCTAAATTACGATACTCCTCACCAATAGATTGTTGCGTTTGGTTTATTTGTTCATTAAGCATCTTTACTTGCAAAGTTATGTTATTTACAAGTTGTTGCCTTTGCTCAACTTTCTTTTTTATTATCTGCAATTC
>ONOZ01000142.1 GCA_900319595.1 uncultured Bacteroidales bacterium
ACATCTTCACCATAATGCCCATAACCAATTGTGTAATACTTTTCGGTACTTATAGGCTTATACGCTGAGAGTCTCAATCCTTCAAAACTCTTTATTAGGTTTATACCCTTATCACTTGTTTTCATATCTTTTTCTCCTATCTTGCAATTCCCGTTATTCTACATTCAATAGTATTTATTTCTATATCTTCGTTAGGTTCTATTCTTATCCCTTCAAACAAACCATCGCTACTTGTATATATAGAATATTCAATACCTACATTTCTTTTTTCTGCTGCCTTAATTTGATAAAACGCCACACTACCTATTACACGGAACGGGCTTATAATATCAATAGATTGATTTGCTTGTATTGCTGGCAAATTAACTATATCAACATCGTATTTATTACTATTACTATTGCTACTTATTTGCTCTTCTTTTGGCAAAATTCCTCTAAACTTCCATTTACTACCATTAGCACCTGTACATTGCAGAATAATAGTTGTGCCTTGCGATAAAATAGGTAATCCCTCTAATCTCGCACCATCTGGTAATATATCTTGCCTACCTGTTACTATTCTTGCTGTACTATTGGCTATTGTAACTGCCTCTGGAACTTGAACTATAAGATAATCATTCCACGTAGCATTGCATTCATAACCTGTTGCTCCTGTATTCCAACGTATATCCATTTGGCTGGACGAAGCATCTACTGTCAATGGTGTTTCATACCAGAAAGAACAATTTGGCAATCTTACCATTAAATCAATACCATTTATTGTACCTACTGATTTTAAATTGCGTGTCAAATATGCATTTTTGTTACTAACATTTACATTTATGTCTTTATTTTCCAATGCCGTAACTTTTCTTTCCAACGCCATTCCTTTTGCACCATCATACGCTGTTCCTTGTGTCGTGCCAAGAACTAAACTTTCGTTTTTCGTTACAAATTCTTTATCATTTTCCAATTCCGAAATCTTTTGTGGTATATATGCTAGTTTCTCCCATAGCCAGCCATTCAATTCTTTGTCCCACATAAATAACGGCACTACACCACCTTTTACACTTATCTTATTTCCGTCGGGGTCTAAAAAATTCTCAAACGTTTGTTCTTCCCAATCAAACACACCTATATAAAACTCTTTATCATGCGTTACTTGTTCAGGCACGTCCAAAGCACTTACTATTCCTTTAAAACAATATTTTTCTTTGCTACCACTCCCGCCTGCAATCAAATCTCTTATACTTTGTTGATTTGTTTTGGCAAGGTCAATCAAATCATTTATTTTCTGCCTTACGCTCAAACCTTGTTCGCCGTTTTCTATGTGTTCTATATTCGTTGCCATATTTTATTGTTTATGTTTATTATTTATCTTTCCACCAATCCTCACTGACAAATCTACCCTCATCATTCCATTTACCCATTTCCAATATCCACACCCAACCGCTTTCACCTTCCATTCCAGTATTTATCTCCCATATCAATTTTTCTTTGTAATTAGGTATTTTTATTGTCTGTTCTCTCAAAAAGGTATAATCCAATGGCAATACGTTTTTTTGTGCTATTTCTATTGCCATTTCTATTGTTCCGTAATACATCAGCGATACGTCCAATAGACTCATACCTCTTTTTACTAATATTTCTTGCATTTCTTTACCTTGCTTCCAATATTTCTATTCTTCTTTGCAAATTATACAATTCTAAATACGTTGCCATTTTTTCAACTCTGTACATATCACTTAATAAAAATACACCTGCTCGTCTGTATAATTCCACATCTTTTTCTGTCAGTTTGTTTTGCAATCGCATTGTTTTTGATGAATATTCATAATGACAATTTATAGTTTCTTCTCCATTTCTATCTCTCACTGGCGAAGGTGCAGCAATATCCACTAATGTCTGCCACGTAATTACTTCCAATATATTATCTATACCAGCAGGTTCAGGTATATTAGATATCTGTTGAAAATCCATAATCTTCCCTCTAAAAAGCACTTTTCCTGCCGTTATATTGTACGTTGCTTCTTGCGGAGGCTTATAATATCTTTCCGCTATCATTCCACTCAATATTATAGGTATATCCTCTTGCCAACCATACATTGTACGAAGCATTGCTTCCACGCCTGCAACTATTTCGCTGTCTGCCTGACTCAAAAAACTAAAATCCACAGGCTGTACCTGTCTTTCTTGACTGTCTCTTATTTCTTTCATATCTTATTATTATTTTTATTATTTTCTTCACTATTTATCTCTTACCTCAAAATACACTCCACAAAAAACATATCTTTCCACAAAATCCCTAACTTTATCTTTATCCACCCCCTCTGGTACTAATACTATAAAATCTCTTTGCAAAACAATATCATTGTCTGGCTTTACCATCATGGGCAAAAAAGTATTTTCATCCAAATTATCAGGTCTAACAAAACTTATTTCGTCCAAATTCGTATCATCAATTATTTCTATTTGCTTTGAAAATTTTTCTCTTAATAATTCCAATAAACTTTTCACTTGCGAGTTATATTTCAAATCTTGCAATAGGGCGTGTATCGCTTGTTTTTCCTCATCATATTTTCTGCGAGTATAATATGTCAATGCCCATATGATAGCAAATAACAACCTGCTATTTCTTAACCTTATTGGCAACATCAACTTTATATACCTTTTCCAATTTACTTGCATATTCCTAACTTCTAACTAAATTCACCAAGCATTCTTTCATTGTATAATACCCCGAGCGTGCTTGTAATATTCTTTGCATTGTCCCTTTTTTAGCGTTGTCGTTGTATGTTATATTTTCTATTTCCACATCACTTACTCCGCTAACTTCCTGCACAGCATCTATTATCTTATTTTTCACTACCTCGCCGCCGAATATAATACCATTTAAATACTCTTTAATTGCCGTTTTAACGCTATTTTCTATTGCTGTTTTTTCTCTTTGTCTATCATAATATACATTTATCTTTATTTCCAACTCACAAGCCGCACCACTCTGCCCAATTGTCTTTATTCCTAATGGTTTTATTTCGTCTAAATACGCCTGAAATTCTATTTTTTCCTCACTACTCAACGCCACCAATTCTTCGCCTTGTTTTTTTGCTACTTTTATATAGATATTTCTACCCTCATTAACTATTGCTGCATATTTTATTATCTTTTTTTCTTCGTCTTGTGTTTTGTATCCTAACACTCCGTTTTCATCTACTTCTATACTATCGCCTTTTTGCCAATTCAATGCTTGTTTATGCCACCATTGTTTTGTACCATAACGTGTTGCCAGTGCTGTTTTTTCCACATCGTTTAACCACATATCATGTACTTTTTCACGTATATATACAACACTTGCCACCACATAAAACAACAAACTTTCTATGCTTACTTTTTTGAAAAAATCCTCAAATAAAGTATTTGCTTGTATGCCATATATTCTTTGCACACTCTCATCTGCCATAAAGCAGTCCGTCATCTGCTTTTTTATATCTTTTATCGTGTCCATAATCTAATTTTTTTTCTTACCATTTTCCCACCTACTACTATCAATAGTATAAACATTATCACATCAAAGGCTGTTAATATTTTTTCATAGATACTCGTTTTTTTCTCTTTCTCTACTATCTCTATTTCCTTATCTTTTCTTGTATCTGCTTTGGTTATGGTATCTCTTATTATTCTGTCGTTATATACTATTTTTTCTACAAACACACTATCTCCCCTTTGATACACTTTTATTGTATCTCTAACCTTTATTGTGTCAATCCTCCCTAAATATTCCTGCCTGATAGTTTGAGTTTGTGTTTGTTTCGTTTGTGTCGTTTTCTGTGTTTTGCAACTCCCTAACAACAGGACAGCTATCAACCCACTGACAACCGTTAGCCTTATTGACTGCACGTCTAAACCTCGCAATTTCTCTTTTAAGTCCATTGATATCTTTTCTTAATGTTACCATTTCTTCTTTCATCGGTTCTACGATATTCTTTGAATACTCATCTACATAGTTTTTCCCTAACTCCATTTCTGCTTTCAATGCTTCTGCTGTTGCTTTTTTTCTATTACTTCTTAGCAACGCCACATTGTACAGCCAACCGCCTCCCAATATCACTTCAAACAATATTCGTAAAACCTCTATATTCATTTTTCTATATTTTATAACTTAACTTACATTCTCTTCTAAATCCTCCGCTTACGCTATACTTCACTTTTACACTTTCTACCAAATATTCTCCCTCTCTTTGCTCGTTATCCACATCTATTATCTTTATCGTATCTGCTGCCATAACTTTCGGTATTCCAAATCCCGTTATCTTTCCTTCATAGCCATCAAAAGAATGTTTTTTTAACTCTATTTCTGCTCTTGCTTTCAAATCCTTTTCGTCTTTTACTTCTCCACTCAAATGCAATGTCCTTTTTGTTGCATCATTGTCTTTACTACCTATTGTTGTTTTTATCTGTTTGCCGTTTTTTCCTTTTGCTATCGCTGTTACTTGCAGTTTCAAATCCTCTTTTTTTACAAAATTCAAATCGTTTTTGACCACATTTGGCGACAGTTCTCTTCTCTTTAGTTTTTCTTTTCCATCATCTTTCTTTGTGCCAAAAACGTATGTATGCTTCTCAAATCCTTTGTGGTCGTATGCCCAAAAACATTTTATTGTTTTATTGTCCTGCTCTATTTTTACTGCAAATCCATATGTTTCTTTCAATCCACGTATTACCTCGTATGGTGTAGCGTTTTTTATTATAAATCCGCTCGGCAAATTCACCTGTGCTGACTCTACTTCCCAGCCTTTAAAAACATATCTTAATATTTCTTCTAGCGTACAACTTTTCCAACTCTTATTTATAGGCTCTTGTCTTTTGAATACAAAACTTGCATCTTCACACTCTATTACTAATGGTGTTGCAACTCCTATCTTACTTACATATCCTTTAAACTCTTCTGCTATTTCGTTCCCATAGCCTAACCGTATTACTACCTTATCGCCTGTATGCAACACCTCTGTTACTTTCTTTCCTTCTTTGTCCTTAAAGTTTAACGGCATAACAATTTTTGCTTTTTGTGTCAATTCCTTAACACTTGTATCTATCTCCACAGAGTTTATTCCACTGTTTTCTCCGTAAAACTTTATTTTTCCAATTTCTATCTCACTTTTAGGTATCAAATACATCGCTTAGGCACGTTTTTTGTTATATTTTTGTTATATTTTTTTTAATAACCTTTTAAACAGTTTTTATTATGCGTTACTTTATTGTTTTATCCGTTTTTATATTAGTTTCGTTATTCACTTTCGCTGATAATGATGGTGTGGTTTTAGATAATAATCCCGTTGTTGTCTTTTCTGACGACAACTGCCCTTTGAAAGGCAAAGTTCAAATAGTAAATAATTTTGCAGACCTTAAAGTTGAGATTGTTGATAGTTTTGAGGACGTAGTCATTGAAATTGTCAGTACTTCTTGGGAAGATGATTATTGCGGTCAAATAGAATTAGTTGATAATTTTGCAGACATCAAAATTGAAGTAGTCAAAAACTTTGCAGACGTCAAAATTAGATTCCGAAATAAACAAGACAAAGACCGTTTTATGCAAGCACTTGAAAAATCAAAACGCTAAATAAAGAACTCCAATGGTTTTATACTGTGAGCCTTTATCTTAAACTGCATTGTATCATTAAATCCTTGTACAATCTCTAATTTTTCAAGACTTTCAAAGTAAATACTTTGTATTCTCAAATCCTCGCATATCTGATTATCCATTACTTCCAAAATATCATTTATTTCAAATAACGCTCTTAGTTGTTGGACTTTATCTGATGGGTAACTATGTGCGTCCAAATCTATTAGTATTCCCTCAATAGTTATATCCCAACTTTTACACCCAAAACTTTCTATTACCTCGCTATCACTCCCATCCACCACAGTCTTTACTATATTCTTTGAACGTGTAAAACTCAGCATCGGACAAGGAGATAAAAAAAAGCATGCAATATTTTACATACTACATGCCCAATATTTACATCCTTTCTGCGACATCTTTAATGATACTTTACTTTGGATAAATCTTTAAACTCTACTTTGGCAGATTTCATATTGTTTTTGAATCTTGCAGACGGGTAAAAACGGCAAGTAATTCGCTTAATTATGCTGTTGTCAACTTCGTCTGTAGTTCTTACCGCCTTGCTTCTAATAGCAGGTATGAATTTACCTATTTGCGTCTGCACGGCTCTACCTTCTGCACAATGCCTTTGAATGAAAAACAAAAACTGTTTCAAACAATTATTTACATCTC
>ONOZ01000143.1 GCA_900319595.1 uncultured Bacteroidales bacterium
AACTGCAACTATTTATTTTGCAAAATATATAAAAAAGTTATTTTACTATCTTGGTATTTGGAAAATTTGTTGTAAATTTGCAAACTTATAAAACGGGATGTAGCGCAGTTGGTAGCGTACTTCGTTCGGGACGAAGTGGTCGCCTGTTCGAGTCAGGTCATCCCGACTTTTTTTTAACAAATTTTATACACAATACACAGATGTACACCAAGATTTCCAACATAATTGCTTGTTTGATAATGGGTTTAGCCGTTATTTCTTGTCAGGAAAAAGAAATTCAGCAAGATTTGTCCAAACTTACCAATGAAGAAAAAATTCAGTTCTATGATGCAAAAATAAAGCAAAACCCCAAAGATGCCGAGTTGTATTATTTGCGAGGAAAGATATTTTATGAAATGGGTAACACAAAAGAGGCACTTTTTAATTCACAAAGGGCAATAGCGTTGAATAAAAAAGAAGTTAAGTACTACATTTTTGAGGCAGATGTGTTCTTTTCGCGAGGAGAAACTACACTTGCGTTCAATGCTTTGCAAGAGGCGTTGAAATATAATGATAAATCGGTAGAGGCACATTTGAAAATAGCAGAATTAAGTCTGGATTTGCAGGATTATAAACGTTGTATGGAGAGTGTAAAACGTGTATTGGAATTGGATAAAATAAATGCTCAGGCTTATTTTATGCGAGGCTGGGTAATGAAAGAGACAGGCGATACAAATAGGGCAGTGAAAGATTACAAAAAAGCCATTGAATTGAAAAGTGATTATGAACAACCCTTCGAAGAATTGGGAATTTTGTATGCTTTGAAAGGTGATGGTTTAGCTGTTGATTATCTGAAAAGTACAATAAAGATAAATCCTAAAAATACTCATGCTATGTATGCTTTGGCGTTGTTTTATCAAGAAAATGATGCAGTGCAACAGGCTTTGGATATGTATCAAAATATTTTGGAAATCAAACCAAATCATGCGGATGCGATACATAATGTAGGTTGGATTAACTATCAATTTAAACAAGATTATAATACTGCTTTGGATTGCTTTACTAAGGCAATTAAGGCAGATAGTAATTTTTATGAGGCGTGGTATAATCGTGGCAAGACTTACGAAAAATTAGGTAAAATGACAGAGGCACAAGCGGATTTTGAAAAAGCAAAAATGTTAGAGTAGATTGGATTGATAAAAAAGATAATGCAAAAAATAATCGGGACAATACAATTAAATAAAAAGTATTGTCCCGAATTTTGTAAATTATAATATTCAGTTATAAACTTACTGAAAATTACTTATTTACTATTATCTTATTTTTTCAAATGTTCTGGCAACAACATTACCTTAACATGTTCATTATGTTTCAAGTATTTAGCCGCTGCTGCTTTCAAATCATCTGAAGTAACAGAATTAACCAAATTGCTATATGTCTCCATATTCTTTATAGGTCTGTTATGAGTGTAAGATGATTTGATAACACTTGCCCAGAAGTTGTTTGAAGAAGAATATTGACTCTCTCTACGCTTGATTAACTGCTCTTTTGCTTTTGCAATATTTACTTCGTCTGCACCATTGTTAATCATATCGTCCAAAATCTCCCATGTCGCTTTTTCAACTTTGTCTGCATTGTCTGGAGAACAAGTATAAACTGCTATCATAGTGAATGCAGGTTTTGGTAATAAGTCATAACTTACACCAAGATAAGGAGAATATGTTGCACCCAACTCTTCACGGATTTTTTCTGTAACTTTGATTTGAAGAATTTCGCCCATAACGTTGATAATCTGCTCTTCTTTGTCGCCAGCAGTGAAAGGTTTATTCATAACTAAGTACATAGATGCAACATCTTCGGTTCCCTTATATACTTTGTCATCAACAACGCCCTTAGCAAAAGTAGGAGACAAGTCTTTCCACATTTCAGTTTTACCAGTAGAAGGCATACCACCAATATACTTCTCTATCAAAGGTTTAACCTCGTTGATATCAAAATTACCTACAAACTCAAATGTGAAATCAGATGCACTAGAAAATCTTTCTCTAAAAATCTTATATATTTTATCTATATTAAGACTATTGATTTGCTTTTCAGTTGGAATAGATATAGAACGTTTATCGTTAGGATACATACTCTTTTGTAGTTGTAAAGTAAATGCAACCTGAGGATTGTTTTGGATTTGTTTTAATTGAGAACGAAGGTTTTCGATTCTAACGTCCAAAACTTCTTTATCCTTACGAGGAGAAGTAAAATACATATAAGTATATTGCAGTAATAATTCAAAGTCCTTAGGAGTACAATTACCATTGATTCCTTCGGTTAATTCACCTATAAATGGCTCAGTACCAAAAGAATGTTTCTGTTGGAATTTGGATAATTGGTTATGGTCCATCTGTCCTATACCACTACCATCAATAATACCAGCAGCCATTTGTGCATTGAACAACATATCGTCTGGATATAATGAAGTACCACCATTTGACCAAGATTGCATCAAAATTTCATTGTCTTTCATCGTCGAAGATTTCAAAATAACTTTCGCACCATTAGACATAGTCCATTCAGTATAGCCAAATTCCTCATTTTTAACCTCTTTGCTTACCTTGCCAGCCTTTACATTCTCTGCAAAGAAAGGAACCTCCTTGTAAGTATCAACATAAGGTTTGGTTTTCAACTTCTCACCGCCCTCTAATATCTTTTTGATTTGGTCAGTTGTAGGAACTTTCAAATCTTTTCTCTCAGGCATAGTTACATAAGCAACAATATTTTCTTTAGTTATCCATTGTTTTGCCAAAGCATTTACTTCCTCCAAAGTAATTCCGTCCATAAGTGCTTTTGCCCAACGATATTCCTGTCTTGCACCTACAACAGGAGTTTGCTCTAAGAAATGATTAACATACTGCATAGCAAAGGTAGAAGAATTTGTCTTGTTAGCCTCTTTTGATGCTCTTTCATATTGCTCTAATACAGTTTCCTTTGCTCTTTCAAACTCAGTAGCCAAAAAACCGTGCTGTAAAACTCTTTGATTCTCTTCAACCAAGACTTTTAAAGACTCCAAAACTTTGCCATCCTTTGCGGAAGCAGCCATAACATAACCTCCTTCGTTGCGGGCAATGAAAGACATCAGCATTCCACTTTGAGCACCCATAAAAGGACAACCTTTCTTACGGGACAATTCGCTAAAACGGTTAGCAAGCATTGTTTCATAAATATTTACCATCAACTCTTGGTTACGAAAATCACCAACAGTTTTCATCGTAGGTATATCTCTTTTGTAAAGTACCAATATATCCGAAGAAGTCGCCTCTTTATCTGTTGCAACTGCAATCAACGGCTCTTTATTATTAGGAACCCCGTATGTAGGTCTGTTAAGCGGACTTTCAGGTGTAGGCATCATAGAAAAATAATCCTTAATATTTTGTACCATTTCGTCAGCATCAAAATCTCCTACGACTATAATTGCTTGATTGTCGGGACGATACCATTTTTTGTAGAAATTACGTATAGAAGAATATTTGAAATTTCTCAAATTCTCTACCGTACCAATAGGCAGACGGTCTGCATAACGGCTACCTTTCAATATAATTGGCCAAGTCTTTCTTCTTAAACGGTCTTGAGCTCCTTGACCCAAACGCCATTCCTCAATGATAACACCTCTTTCATCATCAATTTGTTTGTCTGTCATAAGCATACCACCTGCCCAGCCACCAAGAACTTTTAATCCTAAGTTAAACAACTCTGGTTTGTCTGTAGGTAAAGTTAATTGATAAACTGTTTGGTCAAACGCAGTGAAAGCGTTGTCATCTCTACCAAAAGTGATACCCTCTTTTTGTAAAGCGTCAGTCAAATCATTTCCCGGAAATTGTAATGTACCATTAAATCCCATGTGTTCGGTGAAGTGTGCCAAACCAAGTTGATCCTCTTCCTCCAAAACGGAACCTGCATTAACTGCAAGATAAAATTCTGCACGATTTTCAGGTTTTTTGTTAGACTTAACATAGTACGTCATTCCATTTTCTAATTTTCCATAACGTACAGTTGATTCAAGTTTCATCTCTTGAGACAAATCTACTTTGCTTTGAGAGAAACCTATTGTGCTAAACAATAAGCACAAACTAATTACTAAAAAACTTCTTTTTTTCATTGCTTTTATAGATTTATTTCGTATATTTGCATTTTCAAAATCAAGTTGCAAAGTAACAGATATTTTTCCTAATGAACAAATTATAGATAAGAATTTTTTAATTACGCAGATTAAATTTTTTTTATCGCAAAATAATTTTCTAATCACACAGATTATTTTACTTCATTACGCAACCTTTAATTCTTTACTATTTTTCAGTTAATTTTTCTTTGTCAAAGGCATTTACAATCTTGGTAACTAGCGGATTACGTATGATATCTTTGTCATTCAATGTGATAATAGACAAGCCTTTTATATTTTTCAACAGATTTGCCACAGGCATCAAACCTGAGGATTGTTTGTTTGGCAAATCTACTTGTGTAGCATCGCCGGTGATAATAAATTTTGACCAGTTACCCATACGAGTCAAAAACATTTTCAATTGATTCTTTGTAGCGTTTTGTGCTTCGTCTAAAATGGCAAACGAATTTTCTAAAGTTCTACCACGCATAAATGCCAAAGGTGCAATTTCTATCACATGATTTTCTATATGATAGTCTAATTTGTTTTGAGTTAGCATATCTCTTAGGGCATCATATAATGGTTGTAAGTATGGGTCTAATTTGTCTTTGACACCTCCGGGCAAGAATCCTAAGTTTTCTCCTGCCTCTACTGCAGGACGGGTCAATATGATTCGTTTTACTCTCTTTTCTTTCAAATATTTTACTGCCAAAGCCACTGCTGTATAAGTTTTGCCACTACCTGCAGGACCTATTGCAAACAACATATCCTTTTTTTCAATTTCCTCTACCATTTTTTGTTGATTCTTTGTGCGGGCTTTAATGCTTTGTCCGTTAGAACCATATATTAACACTTCGGCATCGTTTTCTTTTTCAATTTTTTCATCATTATAGGCAGCCATAATTAGTTGTCCAGTGATGTTTGGGAATTTTTGATAAATTACTTTAAGTCGTTGGAAGAATTTAAAAAAAATTTCTACCTCTTCTTTTTCACCTTGTACTTTCAGTGTATCACTTCTAACCGATATGACAAGATTATCAAATAGCGTTTCAATGAAAGAGAGATTTTTTTCATTTACGCCAAAGAACTCTCTTTGATCTATATCCTTTAAATTTATGTTTTTTTCTATCATTTACCGTTGGTTAATTTGCAAATACTAATTAAGTCTAATATTTATAACAAATAAATGTTTTCATTTGCAAAGTTACAAAATTTCTATCAAATGGATATTACGGAAAGAGAAATTTAGGTTTAATAAATTAGATAACCGATTGATAATAAAATCAATCGGTTATCTGTTTTGTATAATATAAAACTATATGTACATTACATAGTTCTACCAGGATAAATTTTCAAGGCTTCTTTCAAACAATTGATACCTGCCATTAAGTCCTCAATGCAAAGACAATAGGTAATACGAGCCTGTTTTCTACCTTTTTCTGGGTTAGCATAGAATCCTGTACCAGGAGCCAACATAACAGTCTCACCATTTAGGTTGAAATCCGTTAAAAGCCACTGACAAAACTTATCACTATCGTCAATAGGCATCTCAATCATAGTGTAGAACGCACCATTTGGGTTAGGACATTTGCAACCAGGTATTTCGTTGATACCTTTTACCAATGCACGCCTTCTTCTGTCGTATTCGTCATTGACTTCTTTGAAATAACTTTCAGGAGTATCAATAGCAGCCTCTGCAAATATCTGTCCAAAGTAAGGAGGGCACAAACGAGCCTGAGCCATCTTCATAGCAGACGCCATAACTTCCTTATTCTTTGAGATAATCATACCCTCACGTGCACCACATGCAGAATAACGTTTAGAAACTGAGTCTAAAAGGATTGCATTTTCTTCAATACCTTCTATCTCCATAACAGAGAAATGTTTTTGTCCGTCATAAACAAACTCTCTATAAACCTCGTCTGCAAATAAGAACAAATCATGTTTTTTAACTATCTCCGCCAATTGTCTAAGTTCCTTTTCTGTGTAAAGGTATCCCGTCGGGTTATTTGGATTGCAGACCATAATAGCACGAGTCTTAGGCGTGATAGCCTTTTCAAACTCTTCCATAGCAGGAAGTGCAAACCCATTGTCTATGCTTGAAGGAATAGTTTTTATAACTGCTCCAGAAAGTTTTGCAAATGAGTTGTAGTTTGCGTAATATGGTTCTGAAACCAAAACTTCTTCGCCCTCATTCAAACAAACATTGAAAGCAATCTGCAAGGCCTCACTACCACCACAAGTAATAATGATATCCTTAGGGTCTAATTTGATATTGAATCGATTATAGTACTCGCAAAGTTTTTTTCTATAAGATGCATTCCCGTTTGATGGAGTATAGGCAACCACTTCCATATTTGCTTTTCTCAAAACGTCCAAAGCACCTGTTGGAGTCTTAATATCGGGTTGTCCGATGTTCAGGTGATGAATCTTTATTCCTCTTTCTTTTGCCGCATCTGCAAAAGGTACTAATTTTCTGATTGCTGAAGCCTCTAATGTTGCTCCTTTTTCTGATATTCTTGGCATAATTTATGATTTATTTACAACTTTTCCTTTTATTTTCAAAACCGTTTTTCCACTTGCCGCGTTAGATTCTACCGTTATGCTCTTATTGATAGGACCAACGTTGTTAGTATTGTATTTAACTTGAATCTTAGCAGTTTGACCTGGCATTAAAGGTTCTTTACTCCATGAGGGAATAGTACAACCACATGAAGAGCGTACATTCGTTAGCATCAAAGGGGCTTTACCTGTATTTTTATATACAAATTCACAAACGCCGTTTCCGCCTTTTTCAACCGTACCATAGTCGTGTTCCATTTCTGTGAAAGTAATCTCTGCTTGAGTTCCGCCAGATACTTTGCTTCCTGTTTTTTCTTGAGCATTTGCTCCACATATTACTGCAAATGTAAGCAATAATGTTAAAACCAATTTTTTCATTTTTGTAATATTTTTTATATTATTAAATACCATTTTTTTATTTTTTTACAATAATTTTTCCAGTCAGTAAAAGAGTTAATCTATCTTTGTAATTGTCGTTACTAACGATTGTTATACTCTTTCTAATATCGCCTACTATATTTGTGTTGTATTGTATAGTCAAAATTTCTTTGCTTTTAGGTTTTATAGTGTTTGATGACAAACTCATTTCCATACAATTACATGAAGTTTCTATATCAAAAATTAGCAAATCTGCATTACCTAAATTGTGTATTTCAAACTTTGCAACTGCATATTCCGACTGTACAATCTCACCATAATCAAAGAACAATTTATCTACACTTATTTTTGGTACCCTATCCTTTATTGCAACGATATTTCCTTTTTTTGTTTGTTTATTATCCGCTGTCTTTTTAAACAAACTAGTGATAGAAAACTTCTTTTTTGCAACTTTTTCCGTCTCCTGTGCAGACAAATCCGCCTGCAGCAAAATTAGTGCCAAAAGGACAAAAAAAACTATAATATTTTTAATTTTACAAAATTTCATATCTTATAATCAGGTGGCAAAGGTACAATAAATTTTATACTTGACCAAAGATTTTTAAGTATTTTATGATATCAACCCATTAAAACGAAGAAAGTTTAGAATTATTGCATAAAACTTTTTAGAAAAATTTGTTATAATTATAAAAAACCTTAACTTTGCAGAGTTGTAATGACTATTTCATGTATGTATAAGGAAAAAATAAAGCAAATTGTATATGGCTAAATCTTATTTACTTGGTTTTGATGTTGGTAGTAGTAGCGTTAAGGCTTCATTGGTGGATAGCGAAACGGGTATTTGCATTGCACAAAAGTTTTATCCTGAAAGCGAGGCAGAAATAAAGTCTATTAAGGTTGGTTGGGCGGAACAGAACCCTAATGATTGGTGGGAAAATGCTTTGAAATCACTGGCTTTTGTTATGAAAGTATCTAAAGCAAAGGCAGAGGAAATTAAAGCAATAGGTATTTCGTATCAAATGCATGGTTTGGTATGTGTAGATAAAGACAAGCAAGTTTTAAGAGATGCTATAATATGGTGTGATTCTCGTGCGGTATCATACGGAGATAAGGCTTTTGAGGAATTGGGTAAAGAGAAATGTTTGCAACACCTATTAAACTCGCCGGGAAATTTTACTGCATCTAAATTGAAATGGGTAAAAGAAAACGAACCTCATATATACGCTAAAATCTACAAGATAATGTTGCCCGGAGATTATATAGCCATGCGATTGAGTGATGAAATAAATACCACTATTGAGGGGTTGAGCGAAGGAATATTTTGGGATTTTAAACAGAATAAGGTTGCAGACTTTCTTTTAGACTATTATGGATTTGCTTCAGATGTTTTACCAAATATTGTTCCAACATTTTCAATTCAATGTGTAGTATCTAAAAAAATAGAAGAGGAAACTGGACTTTTGAAAGCAGGAACTCCAATTTGTTATCGTGCAGGCGACCAACCCAATAATGCACTTAGTTTGAATGTTTTTAATCCGGGCGAGATTGCTTCTACTGCAGGTACAAGCGGAGTTGTATATGGTGTATCAGACAAGGTGAATTACGATAAAGTATCACGTGTTAATAGTTTTGCACATGTAAATCATACTAATAGTATGACAAGATTAGGCGTGTTGTTGTGTATCAATGGCACGGGTATCTTAAACTCTTGGCTTAAGCATAATATTTGTCCGACTGCATCATATAATGAAATGAATGCCTTGGCAGAGAAAATTCCTATTGGGTCAAATGGCGTTAGTATTATCCCTTTTGGTAATGGTGCCGAGAGAGTATTGGAAAATAGGGAGTTAGGTTGTTCTATTTATGGATTGAATTTTAATAACCATACAACAAATAACTTACTTAGAGCAGCACAGGAAGGTATTGTTTTTTCGTTTTGTTATGGTATGGAGATTATGCAGCAAATGGGCATGGCGATAGAGAAGATTCATGCAGGAAATGCTAATATGTTTCTTTCAAATATCTTTCGTCAGACGTTAGCAAATTGTAGCGTTGCGACAATAGAATTATTTGATACCGATGGAAGTGTTGGTGCAGCAAAGGGTGCAGGAATTGGAATAGGATTCTACAAAGATAATAATGAGGCATTTTCTACATTGAAGCGGATAGCAACAATTGAACCGATTACAAACGAAATAGATGCAACAAGACAGGCATACCAAAATTGGAAGAACAAACTTCTTTCTGAAATAGATAAAAGTAATATATCTAAATAATAATTTGGATATAGTTATTTACCACGATATAACTAATTGTACTATAGAGGATAGTCTGTAAAAAGACTTATAACATAAAGAGAGTCGTGATTAACAACCAATCACGACCCTCATGAAAATGATGAAAAATTTAGAATTTACTTAATTTCTTTATAATAGAATCCCTTTCTTTATTTAGTTTTACGACTTTGTCTGCAAGTTTAGTCTGTTTCTTTTGAATTTTCTCCATTTTCTTTTGGTCATTCTTCAATTGAGCTGAACCATATTCTTCCCCAAGTTTCGATTGTTCAGAGGCAATCTTATTCAACTCCTTATCAATATCTTGTTGTTGGTTTTGTAGTTTTTTTATCTGATTTTCCTTTTCTATTCTTTTCTTTTCGGCTTTTTCGGCTTTTTTCTCAGCCTTTTCTTTTGCTTTTTGGGCTTTTTCTTGTTTCTTTTCTAACTCTTTCTGTTGTTTTTCCAACTCTTTTTGTTGTTTCTCAAGTTTCTTCTGTTGTTTCTCAACTGCTTTTTGAGCCTTATCTTGAGCCTTTTGTTGCTTTTCTTTTATTTTTTCGGCTTCCTTTGCTGCCCGTTCTTCTGCTTTCTTTGCCTCTTTTTCTGCAATTTCAGCACTATTATCTATTTCTTGTGTTGCCCAACCTTGCTCTGTATAATCTTTTGTTTTGTCTGTAATATTTGCTTTTTTATCGGCAGAATTTACATTGATAGTAGCGGCAATTTTTTGTAGAAACTTTTGAGTTTCAGGCTTATCTTCTCCATAGCACTCAACAGTATAGGTATATCCTTCCTTTACGAAAGAATATATACTACCCTTATACACTTCGTTCATATGAGTATTGGTGTAACTCAACAATTGAGCCTCATGTCCATTGAATTTTGCACTCTTAACTTTGTCAATTTGCATATATTCAAAGTATTGTTGCTGACTTCTTAGGGTTGCAATATCATTAGCGCGCGTTTTAAGATTGATTTTACTTCTTTCAGAGCGAATCTCTACAAACTGAGTGCCGTTAGGGTCATACATTTTGATATTCATAGGTCCCTTTGGCTTAGAAGAGTTTATGATTTTCCACTCGTCAGGCATTTTAAAATTGATGTTTTCGTTATCAATGTATTTCCATTTACCTTGTGCGTTTAAGGTTATTCCCATCAATATTAGCGATACTACTAATACAAAAAAATTTCTTTTCATACTCATGGTTTTATTTTGTTACTATTTGCTTATACAACTTTGCAAAGTTAATAAATTTATTTTTATTTATTTGATAATTTTTAATTTTTTTTTACATCTTTTGCCAATCTAAAACCTGTTCCCGTTCCTTTGCTATTGATGTCTGAGCATCTGCGGTGATGGACGCTCATCAAGGCATAATCAAAAGCAAAACACCCTCCGCGATTTACCTTTCCTAATCCACTTTCGGGACCTTGGGGATTATTTTGAGGAGATTTCTCGTAATAGAAAATTTCATAATTATCATTGCACCATTCCCACGCATTCCCACTCATATCATATATCCCCAACTCATTTGGTTGTTTTTGACCAACGGTATGTAGCACCTTATCCGAATTTTCATAACTCCAACCAACTTCGTTCCAATCATTACTACCGGAATAGGTGTATCCTTTTGATTTTTTACCACCTTTGGCAGCATATTCCCACTCGGCTTCAGTCGGAAGTCTGCAACCCATATATTTAGCATAGGCGTTAGCGTCCTCCCATGTGATAGAGACAATAGGAAAATCGTCAATCCAACCATAAGAAGGTTTTTGAGGCATTTCTCTATTGGTCTTTTCGCAAAATTCTTTATATTCTTTAACTGTAACTTCGTATCTACCAATATAAAAAGTATTTATTGTAACCTTGTGTGCGGGTTGTTCATCGGGGTAGCAGTCTTTGTCTTCACTATTGCAGCCCATAATAAAACTTCCACCCTCTACTTTTACCCAATAGTTATCATTATCTTGTGCATATGTAGATAGTATTGACACGCAAACAATCAACACTATAATATAAATATGTTTAATTGCCCGTTTATTGCATATAAAAAACTTATAATCAAATGTTTTTGTTATCATATATCTACCTATTTACAAATTTACTTGCTTTTTCAATTATTTCTTGCTCATTTTCTACGTGATGTCCTTCCATAAGAATCTTTCCATTACAAATAACTGTATCTATACAAGAACTATCGGCACTATATACCATATTATATATAAGATTCCACGAAGGAGTCAATCTTTCATTGTTCAAATCTACCAAAATACAATCTGCAATTTTGTTTTCCTCAATTTTTCCGCCATCAATTCCGTAAGCAGTTGCACCACAAACAGTTGCCATGTCAAAAACTTCCGAAGCCGTTATGCCATTTTCGTTTTGAAAAACAACCTTTGATAACAACGTTGCCATTTTCATTTCTTCCAACATACTCAAATTATTATTAGACGAACAACCATCTGTACCAAGAGCAATTTTTATGCCATTTGCTTTCATTAAAGGATAATTCATTATACCAGAGGATAGTTTCATATTGCTACAAGGGTTATGGACACAAGTGGCATTACTTTCTGCTAAAATCTTTGCATCATTATCTGTAAGATGCACACAATGAGATAGAATGGTTTTGTTTGATAAAATTCCTAAACTTGATAAATATTCTGTTGGAGTGAGATTTCCATTAGTTTTTTTACAATCATTTACCTCCGTTTCTGTTTCCGAAAGATGTGTTTGCAAAAAAAGATTGTTTTTTATAGCATTTTCATAGCAGCGTTTGTACAAATTACCGCTACAAGTATATATGGCATGTGGGGCAGGAGCAAAACTAATCAATTCGTTATCATATTTGGCATAATCATCAAGAAAAGCAAAATTATCGCTAATAGTCTTCTCTCCCAATGAATCCATAAATGTTACACCAATATTACACCTTATGTTCATTTGTTCTACTGCCCGTAAAATATCTTTATGATACCAATACATATCAGCAAAAAACACAGTCCCACTTTTTATCATCTCCAAAATAGCGAGGCGAGTTCCATTGTAAATATCATCGGCACAGAGAGTTGCTTCTTTTTTCCAAATCTTTTGGAGCCAAGCCATCAAAGGCAAGTCCTCGCAAAATCCCCGTAGGAGTGTCATAGCGGCATGACAATGCAAGTTGTAGAAAGCAGGAAGGATTGCCATATTGCTGCCATCAATTATTTTGTCCGCCTTTACAGAATCTTTGGCAATTTTTCCTATTTTTGAAAATTTGTTGCCTTCAATCAAAACGTCCGTAATAGAATTTGCCAAAGTAATATCTTTAATAAGTATTGCCATTTATAATTTGTATTTCTTTGTTTTTCTATCAATTAAGAAAACTTGCTACGGTATTGATAGCACTTTTCTATATCTTTATAGTTTTTTGAATAATTAGATTGCAAAGATATAAAATTTTTGTAAAAAAGTTTGGTTGGTATTGAAAAAAATCTTAATTTTGTAAATTGAAAAATCACTTGAAAAATAATGATTTAGGAGTGGGTAGAATAATCAGCGTGATTATTGAAATTATCACCGAAAAAAATGGAATAATCAGCGTGATTAAGAAAATAAGAATAGTATATTAAAAAAGTAGTATTAAAAGCGAATAATAAAGATGCGAGATGTAACTCTAAAATACACTACAGAAAAGTCTGTAAATATCTCATTTGTAGATAGTTATGGGGGGGGGTAAAATTTTTACATCTTCGAATAAAGGTAATCAGTTTATTTATAATAATATAATAGATAGTGGGGGTAATGTAGAGAATGTTTTACATTACTCCTATTTGCGTTTATATACAATAGACAATAAAAATAGTATTAACTTTAAAAATAAAAAATCATGAGAAAAGCAGTAAAAATTTTTTTGACGGTTTCGTTATTCTCCGTCATATTTGGAACTAATGCATTTGCACAAGAAGTGGATAATTCACTTTGTATTAAAGGAATATTTGCCGCAGACATGGAAGACACGGAAGACATAATATCATTGGCAGTAAAAGCCAATATTCCTGTTAGGGTAAAAACCACCACCATGGATACTATTATAAACGAGGACTCAAAAGGATGGACAAAGCCGCTTATTGTTGCGTGGAAGGGGGATGTAGAGCAAACGTCAGACAGAGAGTTTTATATTTGGGGAGATATTATTTCGGCAGATTTTCAAAACTGTTCTAATGTGAGTTGGATTGAAGTGAATAATGATTCTTTGAAATATTTGTGGCTATCTCCTGTTGGAGGTGTTGAAATCATAAGTGCTGCAAATTTACTAGATTTGTCGATGAGCGATAATGTATATTCAAGTATGGAAAATTTGGACCTAACAAAATTGACGAGACTTGAATGTTTGTCAGTTATTAACTCCATGGTAAAAACAATCCAAGTTGCGAGCGAGCATTTGGAGATTGTACGGTGTTATGGTAATGCTCAAATGACAACGCAGGCTTATGATGATTTGATGTGTCAGTTGCCAGATGTAACAGGAAATGCAGTAAATGGAGGGTTTGTTCCATTAAGCGATGCTGACGATATACACTTAGACAAGATTTTAGCAACCAATGCACAAAATGCTATAGACAAAGGTTGGGATATTCTTTATGATCCCCCTCATACTCGTATTTCTATTCCAACAACAACAGGCACATTCAGTTGTAATTCTGGCTTTGATGTGGTTGAGGGTATTGAATTTTCGTTGTATCCTAATCCTGCAAAAGATATGCTATTTGTAGATGGAATAGAAAAAGAACAGGTTACAATATACGATGTAGATGGTAGAGTTGTAAAACAAGTAGTTACAGACGGAAAAATTGACATCAAAGATTTGAAAACTGGTGTTTATGCTATTGAAGTTAAAAACGTAGTGAAAAAATTCGTTGTTGAATAGTCAATTATCAATAAATAAGATTTATTTGAAGGTGCCGTTAAAAGTGGCACCTTTTTTATTAAGACTATTGTTTTTCCAATTCCATAGAAAGCACTTCCCACTCTTGCATAAGATTCTCTACAAGTTCTTTTTTATTTTGATAATTTGTAAAAAAGTTAGGGTCTTGTGTGCTATTTAAATTCTCTTCCATCAAAGCAATGTCTTTTTCTGTATTTTCTATCTCTTGTTCAATGGTTTTGAGTCTGTTTCGTTTCTTACGCAATTCTTTTTCTTTTTCTTTGTTTGCTTGAAAATCCAATTTGTTTTGACTTATGGGCTTATCTTCTTTTTTTTCAGTCCTTTGTCGCAAATTCAACTGCTCAAGGTTTTGTAATTTTTTCTTTTCCAAAAAATCATATATATCATCGTGATATTCTTTTATATTATGGTCTTTGAATTCGTACAAAGTAGTTGTCAAGCCTTGCAAAAAATCTCTGTCATGCGATACAAGAATAAAAGCACCATCGTATTTTAATAAAGCATTTTTTAAAATATCTTTACTAACTAGGTCAAGGTGATTGGTAGGTTCGTCTAACACCAACAGATTCACCTCACTTAATAGGAGTTTCGCTAATGCTAAGCGAGTTTTCTCTCCTCCAGACAAGACTTTCACTTTCTTTTCTATTGCCTCTTCATCAAAAAGAAAGCTACCAAGAATACTACGAATTTTTTGTCTTACATCTCCCGTTGCTATATCGTCAATAGTTTCAAAAACAGTCTTTTCTCCATCTAACAAAGCCGCTTGATTTTGAGCAAAGTAGCCAATTTTGACATCGTATCCCAAATTACATTGCCCAGTATAGTCTTTTATTTCACCTACAATCACTTTAGAAAGAGTTGATTTGCCCTCTCCGTTCCGTCCAATGAATGCAACTTTTTGTCCCCTCTCCAAAATAAGATTGATATTATTTAATACTTTTTTTTCTCCATACGACTTACTCAGATTTCTTATATCTACAACAATTCTTCCAGAGTGTGGTGCAGCAGGAAACAAAAAATGAATGGATGAGGAATCTACTTCATCAATTTCTATTCGCTCCATTTTGTCCAACATCTTTATTTTACTTTGGACTTGTTTTGCTTTGGTCGCCTTGTATCTGAAACGCTCTATAAATTTCTCTACTTCGGCAATTTGCCTTTGTTGATTCACCATTTGAGATTGTTGAGAGCGGATACGTTCTTCGTGTAGAATTTGATAGTCGGAATAGTTTGTTTTGTAATCATATATCTTGCCTGCTGTAATTTCTATGGTGCGTTTGGTTATATTATCTAAAAAACATCTGTCGTGCGATACCAACACAACCGCTCCATAATATTGCTGCAAAAAACTTTCAAGCCAAGTTATAGATTCTATATCTAAATGATTTGTAGGCTCGTCCAAAAGTATCAAATTTGGTTTTTGCAAAAGTATCTTTGCTAATTCCACCCTCATTTGCCAACCTGACGAAAATTCTGTCATATTCCTATCAAAATCTTCGTTGCGAAAACCCAATCCAAGTAATATTTTGCGTGCTGTTGGTTCGGCATTATTTACATCAATTATAGCAAGTCTTTCGTTAATTTCCTCTTGGTTTAGTAATAACCTTTCATAATCTTTGCTATCATAGTCTTTGCGTTCGGATAGTTCCTTGTTTATAGAATCTAATTGTAAATTAAGATGTTTTATTTCATCAAAAGCTTTCATTGCCTCTTGTAAAACGGTAGTAGTTGAGGAAGGTATCATTTCCTGTGGTAGATAGCCAACTGTTTGATGTTTGCTTATTACAATATTGCCACTATCAGCATTCTGCAAACCACACAATATCTTCAAAAGCGTTGATTTGCCTGCTCCGTTTTTACCAACTAATCCTATACGGTCTTTATCTCCAATAGTAAAACTTACATCGTCAAAAAGGTTCTCTCCGTTGAATTGTATAGAAAGATTATGTATCGTTATCATAATTCTTTAAGTTTGCTTTTTCTATGATTTAAAACCAATTAAGGTTGTTTAAGGTCAATTAAACAATGTTTTTTTGTTTTGCCCTAAACAACCTTAATTAGTCTTTAATAGACTTGGACTAAAAAATTATTGTAAAGTAAAGTTTACAGGTAGGTTAAATTGTTGTCTTACAGCTTTTCCTCTCTGTTTAGCAGGAGTCCATTTTGGCATTGTCTTAACAACGCGTATTGCCTCCTCACCACAACCTGAACCTATATCACGCAAAACCTTTATATCTGTAATTGAACCATCTTTTTCTACGACAAAAGTTAAGAACACTTTACCTTGAGTACCAGTTTCTCTCGCTTGCTGAGGATATTTGATGTTTTTTGCCAAATATTTATTCAATTCGCCTAAACCTCCAGGGAAAGATGCCGTTTGTTCAACGACTAAAAAGATTTCCTCTTCCTCAACGTCTTGTATTTCCTCTTGTTGAATCTCTACATTTGTGTTTTGATAAGAACCGTCTATGTCATTGTCAAATTCTTCAAACGTAAATTCATTTTCAATTTCCTTATCATTTTCCACAATTTCAAATTCGGTTGTAGATAATTCTACCTCTTGTTTAGGAGGTTCTGGTTCTTCTTGTTGAGTTTGAATTACCATTTCTTCTACTTCTGTAGTTACTTCGGTAAGTGCCAGATTATCTTCTTGTTTATCATAACTCTTCCACTCAAAGGCAACTACTACTATTGCCAAAGCAACAATTAATCCAATTTCAAGGAATAACCCCTTTTTGTTTTCAAGATTCGCTTTTTCGCTTTTCTTTGCTTCCATTTTATTATATGTTTTTTCTGTTATTACTCTACACTATTTCAGACCGCTAAATTACTGCATTTTTTTTTAATGACAAAATTTTTTCTTATTTTTTTATTTTCAGACAACTAAAACTCTTTATTTATTAGTGCAATAGCCACTCACATATTGTATTTTACGTTTTAATAATTGAAACTGCTACCTCCCAAAAATTCTCGCATAATCGAAGTAGGTGGTATGAATTCTGATGAGATAGGGGAGAAGTTACTCAAAAATTTTAATAGTCGTTGTGCGTCAGCATATGCTAATGAACTTTGCGACACTTTCATTAAAAGCGGTTCGCAGTAGGTTTTCAAAAGTCCCATCTCATATAACAAAGACGAATTGAATATACTATCGGCATTTTCTTGATAAGGAAATATATGCTTTTCTTCTCCACTTCTTACACTTGCCCATCGTAATAGCGTATCCTCTGCCGAAGAGCCTCTATAGTTATTATCTCTAACTATCCTACGAATCAAACGGTTGTCAGAGGTAGAGATAAGATTGTATTTGTCCAAAGCAATTTGAGTTAGAGCCGAAACAAATACGAAATACTTGTTTTTACGGGCAATATCTTTGGAAACTTTTGGGTTAAGTGCATGAATACCTTCTACTATTAGTATAGAGTTTTCTTGCAATCTAATCCTATTACCGCTTGGAAACTTCTCACCTTTTAGAAAATCGAACTTAGGCAACTCAACTTCCTTACCTTCCAAAAGTTCTTGCATTTGCTGGTTAAAAAACTTCAAATCCACAGCCTCCAAACATTCAAAATCATATTCCCCATTCTCATCTTTTGGCGTATTTTCCCTACTATTAAAGTAATCGTCCATACTAATCTGCACAGGATGAATACCATTTACTGCAAGTTGCGTTTCCAAACGTCTGCAAGAAGTTGTTTTGCCAGAAGATGAAGGTCCCGCCAAAAATACTATCTTTATATCATTCTTTTTCTTTGCTATACTGTCGGCAATTTGTGCATATTTCTTCTCGTGCAATGCTTCGCTTATATTTATAATTTGTTTGGCATAGCCGTTATTTACACCTTCGTTCAAAGAAGACACATATTGCATAGACAAAATATCTACCCAATGTTTATGTTCTTGGAAAATATTAAATAACTTGTTTTGTTTGGTAATTATTCCTGCCTCTTGATAATCTTTATCGTTATCTGGCATAAACAACATTAACCCTTTTTCAAATGGCACGACATCAAATATTTTCAAATATCGCGTAGATGGGACTAAATCAAAGAAAAACGAATTTATGGTACCGTCCAAAATATCTACATTAGCATACAATAGACCACTATTTCTAATAAGATTTGCTTTTTGTTGCATACCAACGGATTCGAACAACTTGCTAGCCTCTTCGCTTTGCATAATCTTTCGTTCAAACGGCAAGTCTTTTTTTACAAGCAAATTCATTTGTTTTTTTATCTTCATTGCCACTTTGTCCAAAGGCTCGTTGATGTCTGTCAATTCCGTATAGTACCCATCATTCATAGAGTGCATAATCCGAACATCGCCTTGGGGGTACAAATCCTTGATAGTCTTGTAATAAAGAAACATCAAACTCATGGCATATATACGTTTGCCGTTGGGGTTGAATATATTAAGAAAATTTATAGTCTTAGGCGAGTAGATTTTATAATTCAAATTCTCTACCTTATTATTTACAGTTGCTCCTAATATGCTTTCAGGTTTTTCCATTCCAGCAAAGGCAATTACATCACTCAAACAAGTGCCACTTGGTACCAAAAACTTGCTTTGTGTATTGGTACAATAAACTTCTATCATTTCTTTAATATTTGCATTCATAGGTTATGGGTGTTTTATAGATGTTTTTGATTTTGCAAAGATACATTTTTTTTTGGAAAAAGTTTGGTTGGTAAAGAAAAAAGTTGTAA
>ONOZ01000144.1 GCA_900319595.1 uncultured Bacteroidales bacterium
CTGCACGCCTTAGCTGGAGATTTAGCAAAAGAGAACGTCGGAGAAATTAGTTTAATTGCCTCAGATATAATCGAAAATCTACCCAACGCTATAATGTCATACTAAATTTGCAATATGTATAAACAAAAGATATGTTACTATAAATATGTGTATATATACTAAATGTAATAAAACTTCTTAAGAAGTATTTTATTGTAATCTATCATTTCATGTATTCTATCATGAGATACTAGAGCTTCATTATTTGAGAGATTTACGTTTATAATGTTCTCAATACTATTTACAGGTAAAAAGATATAATGGGAGTATTGTAACTTGCTTGGATATTGATATTTCGTAAAGAGGCAAATTCTGCATGTTTATCTTTATGCAAATAAATCAAGTTCCGTTCGTTGTCAATAAACAAAGCGTCTTGCTTAGATGTGGCGACATGAAAAGGGATTATGTGATGTAATTCATAATTAGGATTCTTATCCATCTTATGATAATCAAAATATTTATTTTTTGCTACCTGAGAGCGTGAAGGTGGCAGAGTAAAAAGTCCATATTTACCATCATTCAAAAGAATGGTGTCATTTAAAACTTTAAAATAAGACGAATTACCCAAAAGTGCAAATATTTGTTGACTTTCATTTTTCCAATTATGATAATCTCGCGATAGTACCTTATTCCCGTGAAAATTCCTTGCGGGATTACAATACATTTGAAGTAATTTTGTAAGCTCTGCCTTTTGGTGTTCAGATAAAGTACGATATGCTGTCAAAAGCAAAATTTTGAAATTACTATCAAGTTCTTGCCTGTCATCAGAAAAAATATACATAAACTCCAGAATATTTATAGAATTGAATCTACAATCGGTAGATAAAATCTCCACCAAATCGCTTGCTATGTTATTTGTTAAATTATTGACAATATCTGTAAAATATCTTATCTTTTCAAAAGGACTGGAAGCTTGTGCAAATTTTATTCCTAACTTTGATAAAACAACGCTATATATACGACTTCGCCTTTTGGATATTTTGTTTTCTCCTATTGCTTGCCTTTCTTCTATTTTATTACCCTTTTTATTAAATCTCTCTAAAACACCTGCTCTTGCTAAATCAACAAAAGTATTTTTCTTTACAGAATTGATAGTTCCCTTTTTCCCAATATTGTTTAAATGTTCAACAATCTGATAATACAATTCTGCCCCTCTTTGCTTGATTCCATTGTCATCTCCTACATGAATATTAAAAACAGCATCTCCTGCTATTTTATAGATTACTGAAATTAGTGTATCGCAATAATCAAACGTCAATCTATTATGTTGAGAGCATTGAACACCTCTATAATTGTCGTCTTGAATTCTTCCAATTATGTAATCAATAAAAACATTATTTTTGTCAATCCTATTTATTTTCTTTAGAATTTCATAATCTTTCACAATCAATTCCTCCTTCACTAATTAGTTTTATGTATTGTTCATTATTTTCACATCCAATAAAATTTCTATTCATTTGCTTAGCAACTTTACTCGTCGTCCCCGAACCGCTAAATAAGTCTAATATCAAATCTTTTTCGTTACTACTCGCCTTTATTATCCTTTCTATCAAATCATTTGGTTTTATTGTTGGGTGGAGTGGTTTTTGAATTTTACCACCAATCTTTTCTTTATGGCGTTGTGATGTAATTTGCCATACATCTCCGCAAAGCTTCCCTTTTTCATTAGGGAACCATCTTTTTCCGTTCTTTATAAGTCCCTTTTCTGTAGCATGTTGTATTCGTTGTGTAGATTCGTACGGCTGACGTATAGCATCGAAATTAAAAGTACATATATTACTTTTTGTATAATACAATATAGTTTCTTGATTATTTACATACTTTTTCTTTGTAGCCGAAAAGCCGTCTTTTTTGTACCAAGTAATCCAATTTTTAAATATTATAGCCTTTTCTTTTAGATAATTAAGAGTTATAGCAGCATTGAAAGCATTATTAAATAAATACAATGAAGCCGTTTGTTTTAATTTTTCCAAAACGGCATCTAACCATAAAAAAGTAAAATCAAAATATTCTTTTTCTGTTTTAAAAGTATCCCATTTATCTTTACGCATATTGTAGGGTGGGTCAATTATAGCTAAATCTATTGATGCATTATCCAATTTATTTAGAAAATCCATTACATCGGAAAGGTATATTATATTTGTTTTCATGGTCTAAAAATTCAGTTTTTTATCAATCAACGCTTTGTAATGTGAATACAATTCATAGCCCACATAATGCCGATTAAGTTTCTTTGCAACTTTCAAAGTCGTTCCACTACCAGCAAAAGTATCAAGTACAACATCATTAACACAACTAAATAATTTGATACAGCGGTAAGGAATCTCCTCTGGCATTATTGCAGAATGTTTGCCATATGCTATATCCATTTTATTAGGAATAGGAATATCCCAAATCTGTTTGGTATATGTTACCCATTCTTTTGCTGTTAATTTACTAAGTTCTTTATCCGTTTTATTAGGTTTTTCTCCTATTCCGTCCTTTACATATACCGTTATAAATTCTGTTGTATTTTGTGCATAGAAGTTACGAGGAAAAGGATAGGAACCGAACATTAATCTTTTAGATGAATTAATTCTGTTCCAAATGTATAAATCCATTAAATACAGGTTGGTATTTTTCAAAATAGATTGTTGAATACTGCTCTGTAAATCAAAAATATCTCTATTGTAGTGTGTATTCATATCCACTTTTAACATTGGTAGTAAAGGAACATTGATACACAATTTACCGTTTTTCTTTAATACTCTTTCGCATTCTTTCCATACCAAAAGGAGATGAGAAATATAATCCTCAAAATCATTGTATGTGCCAATATCATTAGGATTGGATAAAGAATGTTTTTGATTTTGATAACCGTCTTTTGAATAATCTTTAATATTGAAGTAAGGTGGTGAAGTAATTATTAACTGCACACTTTCGTTTGGCAATTCTGCCATATTAGTTGAACTCTTATAAAAAACCTTATCAATAAAAGTCTTTTCTTTACTAGAACTATTATTAGTTTTATCTTTCATTTTTAGCCTTTTTTGTCGGCTATTTGTACCCAAAAGAAAAGCATAAAATGTATTTCTTTAATCCTCTGCTTCAAGGTACCTCGAAAAAACCTTCATATTCGGAAAAACACACCTATGCCTTAACATAGGCTCTACTAATCCGTCCAAGGTATATGCTTATCGAAATTTCGAGGTTTCTGAAGCAACTCTGAACAAATAGCAAACGCTATTAACACCAACTTTTGCCAAAACGTTTTGCTATATTTACAATTCATTTAACGATATAGCCCAAACGCTGTCAAAAGACCTTACACTCTGTAAAGCAATTGCAAAGATAAGAAGTTTTTTTGAAATAAAAGAAAAATCGTTCTAAAATATTTTTAAAAACTATCAATACACAGCGATACGATATTACTGCATATCATCGGCATTCAGAAGTTTAATATAATTATTGTAGCGTTCAGGTGAGATTTCTCCTTCTTCAACCGCTTGTTTTATTGCACAAGACGGCTCATGAGTGTGAGTACAATTATAGTATTTGCAATCTTCCAAACGCTTTTTCATCTCAGGGAAATAAAGTGCTAACTCCTCTTTTTTAAACTCCACAATACCAAAAGATTTCACACC
>ONOZ01000146.1 GCA_900319595.1 uncultured Bacteroidales bacterium
AAGAACATCTACTGGCACTGCATCAGAAAAGATAATAATAAAATAATAATAACCAACTACACCTTACAAAACCTTACAGGGAACAGTTAAAAACAATACTGTTCCCTGTAACGTTTTAGATTAGTATAGGATTGTTTAGTTTTAGTAGCAATACAAGGAAATATATATTATATATTATTGAATCTATCTAATATTTTCTTGGCTTGATGAATGTTTTGGACGTGAGTTATAGTTAGTTGCAAAATATTTCCGTCTTCTTTCAGTTGGCAATGTTGCGGATATTGATTGATAAACAACAAGACGTTTTGAAATTTTTTACTTTCCTGACTTGCATTGTCGTCATTAACAAATGATATCTTAGAGGAAGCAAAATTTATTGTCATCTTGCTACGTTTGAGCGATATTTTGTCTATACCGAGCAAAGAAGCAATTCTTCTAATTCTAACAACTTCCAACAAATCCATAGTTGGAGCAGGAATTTTTCCAAAGCGGTCTGTAAGTTCTTTTATTATATTCTCTATTTCTACCTCCTCTGTCATAGAATCCAACTCTTTATAAATCTTCAATCTCTCGGTAACATTGGTAATATAATAATCTGGTATTAGAATTTCTAAATCGGTTTCAATCAATACAGATTGCTGAGCGTTGAATGCATTTGTTGATATGGGTAAGTCGTTATTTTCTATGGCAAAGTCTTCTTTGAGTTCCAATATTGCCTCGCTTAAAATCTTGTTATACATATCATAACCTACCTCAGATATAAAGCCACTTTGTTCTGCCCCCAAAATATTGCCCGCACCTCTAATATCCAAATCCCTCATAGCAATAGCAAATCCGCTCCCAATAGAAGAAAACTGCTCGATAGCTTGCAAGCGTTTTTGTGCCTGCTCTGTCATAATTTCTTTACTCGGGACAAGTAGATAACAATATGCTCTTAGGTTGCTTCTACCCACACGACCCCGTAATTGATGCAAATCGCTTAAACCATAATTCTGTGCATCGTTTATAATTATGGTATTGGCAGAAGGAATATCCAACCCATTTTCTACTATTGTTGTACAAACCAATATATCATACTCTTCATTTATGAAATCTAACATAATTTTCTCTAATTGAGAGCCTTCCATTTGTCCGTGTCCTACACAAATACGAGCATTAGGCACCAAACGTTCCAATAGATTAGCAATCTCATAAATATTTTGCACACGGTTATGTACAAAAAACACTTGCCCACCACGAGATAACTCTTTGATTATGGCATCTCTAATGACTTCTTGATTGAAAGTAGATATTTCGGTTACAACAGGCTGGCGATTAGCAGGAGGCGTATTGATAATGGACAAATCCCTTGCTCCCATAAGTGAAAATTGCAATGTACGAGGAATAGGCGTTGCAGTAAGCGTTAGAGTATCTACATTGACTTTCATTTGACGGAGTTTTTCTTTCATGCTTACGCCAAATTTCTGCTCCTCATCTATGATAAGCAATCCCAAATCCTTAAACTCTACCTCTTTACCAACAATCTTGTGTGTCCCTATCAATATATCTATTTTTCCCTCCTTTAAATCTTTGAGTATTTCACCTTTGTCTTTTGCACTCCTAAAACGATTCAAATAATCTATCCTACAAGGCATATCTTTCAACCTATCAGAAAAAGTTTTGTAGTGCTGAAAAGCCAGAATTGTTGTAGGAACTAATACAGCGACCTGTTTAGAATCGCAAACAGCTTTGAATGCAGCCCGAATCGCAACTTCTGTTTTGCCAAACCCTACATCACCACAAACCAATCTGTCCATAGGATAAGGCTTTTCCATATCGTTTTTGACAGCCTTAGTTGCTTTGTATTGATCAATAGTATCTTCGTACATAAAAGAGGCTTCCAACTCGTGTTGCAAATAACTATCCTCAGAGTATTGAAAACCTTTGCTAGCACGTCTTTGAGCGTAGAGTTTAATCAAGTCTTTTGCAATATCTTTGACCCTCTTTTTAGTTTTTTGTTTCAATTGTTGCCAAGCAGTAGACCCAAGACGATTGAGTTTTGGCTCTGTGCCCTCTTTGCCAGAATATCTGCTAATTTTGTGCAGGGCGTGAATTGAAACATATAGTATATCATTGTTTTTGTATAATAAGCGTATTGTTTCCTGTGTCTTGCCATTATTGTTGATTTTCTCTAAACCAGCAAATTGTCCTATACCATGGTCTATATGCACCACATAATCGCCGGGTTTTAGGGTAATAAGGTCTTCAAGTGTGAGTTTTTCGTTTTCGTTGTCTGAGTTTTGAATTGTATATTTGTGATAGCGATTAAAGAGTTGATGGTCGGTAAAAAAACTTGCTTTAATCTCGTTGTCAATAAAACCTTGCGATATGTTTATATTAACATAATTGACGTTAATTATCTTATCTTGGCTAATATACTGCTCAATAATCTTTTCAATTCTATTTTGTTGCTTATCATCTTTGACAAGAAAATAATTCTTATAGCCCTCCAAAGTCAATTGTTGCAATGTATCCGCAAAAAGACTAAAATCTGCTTGAAAAGATGGTTGCTCTTGTGTAGAATGTTCTATATGAATAAGGGCAGAATTAGAATCGTTACTGTCATTTTCGTTAAAAACACTACTTTCTATGATATTAAACCCGTTTAGTTGCGTAAGAATTTCATTATTAGAAGAATAAATAGTTTCTACGCTTAAAACAGGTACATGGGTAACTTGATTATTGTAAGAGTTTATTTTTGCGTCATATTCTTTGGTTGCAAGTGAGAAATATTCCTCAACTTTTTGCAAAATTATGGACTTTTCTTTTAACCAAACAATAGTATCCTTGTCAAAGTAAGATAGAAAACTGATAGGAGCATCGTTTTTGATGTTATTTTCGCTTTGTAAATTGGAGACAATCACACATTTATCTATATGTTCTATGCTCATTTGGGATACAATGTCAAACGTACGTATGCTCTCTACAATATCTCCTGACATTTCTATACGAGAAGGTTTTTGAGCAGAAAAGGAAAAAATATCAATAATACCGCCCCTTATAGCATATTCTCCACTTTGTGTAACAAAATCCACTCTTTGAAAATTATATTCGTCTAAAATATCAATCAAATTGTCTATACTAATCTCATCTTCTTTGGTTATAGTAGTAGAATTATTTCGAATTTGTTTCTTGCTTGTAACTTTTTCGCTAATGGCCTCTGGGTAGGTAACAACTATTAGTTTTTCGCCGTTGTTTATACGATTCAAAGTTTGCAAACGTAACACTATATTAGCATTTTGTAAAGTGTCCTCAGAATATGGTCGTTTAGTTGTTGCTGGATAAAACAAAACTGTTTTTTTTGTGTAATCTAGGTGAGTTTCATTAAACAAGGCTTCAATGTCATTTGCAAAATACGCCGCGGAATCCTTATCTGGTAGAATGCAAAGAAAAGTAGATTGTTTTATATCTTTATATGTATTTGCAACAATAAAAGCCAAAGAACTACCCGCCAAAGAATTTAACTTTACTTCGGCGTTTGCTTTGTTTTGTATATCATTTAACTCTCTTATAAGCGTTTTGTATGCGGAGTTTTGAGAGTATATGTTTGTCAAGTCATTCATTGAGTTTGCAAAGATACAAATTTCTTTTTATTTAGCAATAAATATATTTATTAAATTTGGAGCGGAAAAGTTAAATTTCTATAAAAAATTTGGTGGTTTTAAAAAAAAAGTATAATTTTGCAAACTCAAATTTACGATAATAGTTAGATTTGAAGTTGATGTAGGTAATAATTAAAAAAAAGAATAAAGACATGTCAAGAATTTGTGAAATAACAGGAAAGAGATCGCAGAATGGTAATAGAGTTTCACACTCTAACATAAAGACAAAAAGAAGATTTTATCCAAATTTGCAGGTTAAGAAATTTTATATACCTGAGGAAGACACTTGGATTACTTTGAAAGTTAGTGCTGCGGGAATGCGTACAATAAACAAGAAAGGTATTATGGCTTGTTTAGATAACGCTTTACAAAAAGGTTACATTCAATACTAAAAGAGTGATTAACGAAAAATAGGTAGTGAGTAGGTGGGTATAGACTGCATACTCGCTACTTTTTTATTTGATAAAACTTTTTTCTAATAATCTTTTGTTTGATTTTTTATGAAAAAGCGAATAGGTTTTATTGATGCTATGCGAGGTATGACAATGTTTTTGGTTGTCGTTGCTCATGTTATGACTTTCGGATTAGGTATCAATGCTGAGAAATCCATTTTGGGTAGCACCCTTATCACATTTCGTATGCCTATATTCTTTCTTATAAGTGGTTTTGTTGCATATAAATCTATTGAAAAATATACTTTATCGTTTTATTTACAATCGCTTTGGAAAAAAATACTTATTTTGATCTTGCCTACTGCTATTTTCTTTACATTGTTATACATATCCAAAGGGCAAAATCCGATAGCTAAATTTCTATCAGATGGTTTTGTAGAATATTGGTTTATGATAGTTTTGTTAGAAATCTTTTTGATATACTTAACTCTAAATTTCTTGTTTAAGACATTCAAAGTAAGCGAAAGATTTGTAGATATTGCTTTACTTATTTTAATAGTCGTGGGGTGGTACTTGTATTTTAATAAATTCTTTTATATCAATACGGGCATAAGACGGATATTTTCCATCGGCAAATTGGTAAATTATTTTCAATATTTTGTTTTAGGACTATTGTTTCGCAAGTATTGGATGGAAGTTTATAATTTTCTAAAAAAAGATTGGTTGCAAACTTTGATGATATGTTTATTTGTCTTAGCCATGCTGGTAATTTGGCATGTGCATTGGACAAAAGCGAATATATTGTATTACAAAATACTGCATGATGTTGTCGTTAGGTATTTGGGTTTGATAGTCTTTTTTCTTATATTCCTTAATAGCGAAACATATTTTGATACAGATAAAAGATTTTCAAAGCTTTTAAAGTTTATTGGCGAAAGGACGATGGACATATATCTTATACATTATTTCTTTTTACCCAAAAACGGAATGAATAAAGAGTTTGCAAATGCGATGTTCAACTTCTTTGAAGTAAATCATAATATAGCCTTAGAGATTGTAACTGTGATA